>CAZNGU010000145.1:0-6030 GCA_964572325.1 uncultured Methylomarinum sp. | reverse complement strand
AGAATCAGGATATACAGTGGAAGTAATATCATCCATGTTACTTATGCTTGAGCTGCAAGGCTCCATAGCAACAGTAGCAGGGGGTTATATCCGAAATAAATAAAAAGGTCATAATGAAAGAAAATATATTTGATGTCCTCATTTATCTGTTTGAAAATTATTTAGATGATGACATAGATTTACTACCTGACAGTGAAGGTATTAAAACTGAATTACTTCAAGCCGGTTTTGGGGCATCAGAAGTAAATAGTGCTTTTGACTGGCTGGAAACATTGACAGATCAAAGCGATATTATTCCCGTTGTTACCTCAGCATTTCGTATTTTTAGTGCGCAAGAAGAACAAAAACTGGATATAGAATGTCGTGATTTTTTACTTTTTCTGGAACATAGCGCTATTTTAACGGCATCGACACGTGAAATTGTTATAGATAGGGCTATGGCTCTGGAAAATGAAATGCTATCCTTAGATGAATTAAAATGGACGGTATTAATGGTTTTACTGAGTCAGACAGATGATGATATTGCTTTTTCAAGAATGGAAGATATCGTTTACGAATTAACCCCAGCACTTTTACATTAATCGTATAAAAAAATGAGTAAAAACCTTGTCATTGTAGAGTCACCCGCCAAGTGCAAGACAATAGAAAAATATCTGGGAAAAGATTTTCAGGTATTAGCATCCTATGGGCATGTAAGAGACCTGATTCCAAAAGAAGGCGCAGTAGATACGGAGAATGATTTTGCTATGAAATACCAGCTGATTGAGCGTAATCAGCGGCATTTACAGGAAATCAGCAAATCAGTTAAAAAAGCGGAAACACTTTATCTTGCGACTGACCCGGATAGAGAGGGGGAGGCCATTTCATGGCATGTTTTTGAGTATTTAAAAGCAAAAAAAGCATTAAAAAATAAAAATGTGAAACGCGTGGTTTTTCATGAGATTACTAAAAAAGCTGTTACAGAGGCCATTGCAAACCCGACTGAACTCTCCATTAACATGGTTAATGCTCAGCAGGCACGGCGTGCTTTAGACTATTTGGTGGGATTCAATTTATCGCCCTTATTGTGGAAAAAAATCCGTCGAGGACTGTCAGCAGGGCGAGTACAAAGCCCTGCCTTAAGAATGATAGTTGAGCGCGAGCTTGAAATTGAAGCCTTTATTAAACGTGAATACTGGTCACATACTGCGGAACTTAATACGGAGGGACAATCTTTTAAGGCAAAACTAACCCATTTTGAAGGGGAAAAACTTAATCAATTTAGCATTGTCGACGAAACGCGTGCCGAAAAAGTAAAACATACGCTGATTAATGCAGCGGATGGGCAATTAGTTGTTGAAAAGCTGGAGAAAAAACAACGCAAACGCAATCCAGCGGCACCTTTTATTACTTCCACACTGCAACAAGAAGCCTCCAGAAAACTGGGTTTTACCACCAAGAAAACCATGATGGTGGCTCAACAGCTTTATGAAGGCATTGAAGTTAATGGAGAAACAGCGGGTTTAATAAGCTATATGCGTACTGACTCGGTGAATCTGTCTGACGAAGCACTCGTACAAATCAGGGAACTGATTGCGGAAAAGTACGGCAAAGAAAATGTGCCTAAAGAACCACGATCATTTAAAACAAAGGCAAAAAATGCACAGGAAGCACATGAAGCCATAAGACCGACGTCGGCCTTTAATTTACCTGAAAAAATTAAAAAAAACCTGACTAATGATCAATACAAATTGTATGAATTAATCTGGAAACGAACAGTGGCGTGTCAGATGGTTCATGCCACACTGAATCAGGTTGCTGTTGATTTAAGTTGTGGCAGTAAAGACAATATGTTTAGAGCCTCAGGTTCTACTATTGCCAAACCGGGATTTATGGCTGTTTATCTGGAAGGTAAAGATGATAATAAAGACGCTGATGATAATAAAGAAAGCTTTCTTCCGCCAATGCAAGAAGGTCGTCCGGTTCCTCTTAAAGAAATTCTTGCCACACAACATTTTACCGAGCCACCACCACGCTATGGCGAGGCCAGTTTAGTCAAGGCACTGGAAGAACATGGCATTGGCCGCCCTTCAACTTATGCAGCTATTATTTCTACCCTGCAAAACAGGGAATATGTCACTCTGGAAACTAAACGATTTTATCCCACAGATGTAGGCAGAATCGTCAATAAATTTCTGACCGATCACTTTACTAAATATGTGGATTATAACTTTACAGCTAATTTAGAAGACGAACTAGATGCAGTAGCGCGTGGCGAAAAGGACTGGATACCGTTGATGCATGATTTCTGGAAACCATTTGCTCATTTGATTGCAGAAAAGGAAGCCAGCGTTCAGCGTAAAGATGTGACTCAGGAAGCGATTGATGAAGAATGTCCCGAATGTGGCAAACAGCTTTCCATTAGATTAGGCCGCAATGGACGTTTTATTGGCTGTACCGATTACCCCACCTGTTCGTATACACGTAATTTGAATGATGATGGAACTGAGCAGCAAGCACCGGAGATTGTTGAAGGCAGGGTGTGTCCTAAATGTAAATCTGATTTAGTCATTAAAACCGGACGATATGGTAAATTTATAGGCTGCAGTGGCTACCCTAAGTGTAAACATATTGAACCTTTAGAGAAACCGCTGGATACAGGGGTAGAATGTCCAAAATGTAATAAGGGGAATATTCTTAAACGTAAATCGCGTTATGGAAAAATATTTTATTCCTGCTCTGAATACCCGACCTGTGATTATGCTTTATGGAACGCCCCGGTAAAAGAAAACTGCCCCGATTGTAATTGGCCTGTTTTGACTTTAAAAAGCACCAAAAGACGCGGCCCCGAAAAGGTTTGTCCACAAAAAGAATGTAAATATGCAACACCTTATGAAGGTGACCCGGAAGATATTAATGGGCCGAAAGTCCCTCCGACATAATTCTGCTTGCCATGCTTCGCAGTACTATCATTAAATCGTGGATTTAACATCAGAATCTTTGCTTCTATTCCCTCTCCTGATAGAAGGTAGGGTGGGGACAGATAAATAGGTTCATAATCACACGGGTAGAGCTATGCCTTTAATATCAGTATTTAAAATAAGACAAGCCGTACAAAAAATCAGGGCAGGTGAAATCATTGCTTATCCTACGGAATCAGTTTTTGGCTTGGGTTGTGATCCTCTTAATGGATACGCTGTTTATAATTTATTAGCGTTTAAAAAAAGAGATGTAGATAAAGGGCTTATTCTGATTGCCTCATCGCTTGAGCAACTTCAACCTTATTTACAACTCAATGATAGCATTATTGCCCGTGTGCAAAAAACCTGGCCCGGTGCGGTGACCTGGATTATTCCTGCACAACCCTGGGTGCCTTATTGGTTGACTGGGGAGCATGCTTCATTAGCTGTCAGAGTCACTTCACATCCTGTTGCTCGCAGTTTATGTGAAGCAAATGGTGAACCCTTGGTTTCAACCAGTGCCAACACAAGCAACAGCCCCCCCGCAATAAAATCCTGGCAAGTTGCTAAATGTTTAGGAACTAAAGACTTATTTATTTTACCGGGTAAAGTAGGTGATTTAGCTCAGGTAACGCCTATTTATAATGTATTGAACCAGCAGCAGATCCGCTAAATTCCAGACACTAATATATTTCCGGCTATTTATAAAGCAAAGCCACGCCGACTAAATACAAAAGTCATTGATACCCCCCGTGCAATCATAAATGCCGTCATTGCCAACCAAAGCCCTTGATTACCTAAAGTCTGGGTAAAATACCAAACCGGTAAAAAAACACCGAATAAAGAAAACATCATGGTGTTGCGCATTTGTCGGGTTAACATCGCTCCGATAAAAACACCATCAAAAAGATAACAGATGAATGATACTAATGGCATAGCCACTAACCAGGGTAAATACAGATAAGCCATCTGCCTTACATTGGCAAGCCCCGTCAAACCGTTTACAATATACTTACCAAAAAACCAGTAAATTAATGAAAAAACAATAGCAACAACGGCTGACCATAAAGCGGCGGTTAAGACCGCTTGTTTATAGGCAGTCTGGTTTTTTGCGCCGACAGCTTTACCTACCAGGGCTTCTGTAGCATGTGCAAATCCATCTAATGCGTAAGCCATAAAGGATTGAAAATTGAGTAAAACTGCATTGGCGGCTAATATGACATCGCCCAGTTTTGCACCTTGTGCAGTAAAGAATGCAAAGCTAAAAATTAAACACCAGGTACGAAAAAAAATATGACTGTTAATAATGAGCATGGACTTGAATTTGTTCAGGCAAAAAATGTCATGCCAAGGCCAGATATGTTTCTTTTTACGCAGTATAAAAAAGGCAATAAGTAAAGCAACCGTCAGGCCGATATATTCTGCAATAAGCGAGGCCAATGCAACCCCTTCAACCTGCATTTTAAAATGGTAAACAAATATTAAATCCAGAACAATATTACTTAAATTACTTATTAACACCACCAGCAAGGGGATTTTTACCTTTTGCTGTCCTAAAAACCAGCCCATTAACACATACAGACTCAATGTTGCCGGGGTACTCCATATTCTTATGTCAAAATAGTCTCTGGCAAATTGTTCCACTTGCGGGCTACTGCTGATTAACCAAAAACTACATTGGGCAATCCAGCTTTGCATAAGCAGTAAAATCATCGAAATAAGCAATGCTAAAATAAAGGCTCGGATCAGTACCGCATTCATTTCAAGGCGGTTATTTTTTCCTAATGCCTGAGCAGTGAGCCCTGTCGTTCCCATACGCAAAAAACCAAAACCCCAAAAAACAAAGCCAAAAATTAGGCCGCCTAATGCGACACTGGCTAAATATTGTTCTGAATCCAGGTGTCCCATAACCGCAGTATCTACCAGGCCTAATAAAGGCGTAGAAATATTGCTTACTATCATAGGAGTGGCTAACGATAATAATGAACGATGATGAAAGCGGTTATTTTTCAAGACTTTTAGCTGCATATAGGGGAAAATAGACACAGTTTAAAATATTATGAATATTTATGTATAAATATGACGGCACACTGGTTTATCAAAGTCAGGATGAAGAAGGCATTATTGAAATTGTTGATCAAAAAGGGGTAAGAGCCTTACATTTTGGCTCGCATTCAAGACAAAGCACAATGCTTATCAATGCCCCCAATCAGTTACATTCATTATATGCACGGGCGATGATGGGCTTATTGCTTTTTAATGAATCTCCTCGGGATGTTTTAATGATAGGCCTAGGTGGGGGTACCATAACTAAATATTTATTACATCAATTTGCTGACTGTAAAATAAAGGTTATTGAATATCGTAGCAATGTCTTAAAAATTGCGCGTAGCCATTTTGGACTACCACTGGATCCTCGTCTTAAAGTCAGCATAGGCTGTGGAGGGGAATATGTTTCCAGACAAAGTAAAAAGCTGAGACAACAACATGATCTTATAGTCATAGATGCATTTGATCATGAAGGCATGGCACTTGAAGTCAGCAGTGAGAATTTTTTTGATGCCTGTCGATCCTTATTAGAAGATGACGGTATGCTAGCCATTAATCTATGGGGAACCCATAAAGACACTTTTAAACAAGTGGCCTGGAATATGGGGCGTGTGTTTGAATGGAGAATTCTTTTTTTACCGGTGCGCAAACGTGGCAATATTATCGGTTTTGCTTTTAGAGAAAATGCGCCAAAACCTACCCTTAAACAATTAAGAGATAAAGGAAAAGAATTAGAACAGCAATATCAGCTTGAATTCAGTACTTTTGTCAAAGATTTTAAACGTAACAACAGCTCTGTATTAGATAAAGTATTTAAGAAATGACGCAAACAGCACCTGAATTATTCGGATATAAAAAATATTGGGCGCAACGTTTTGGCATTGCCCCAGAACTGCCCATGAGTAGAGCGGAAATGGATCAACTGGGCTGGGATTGCTGTGATATTATTTTAGTCACTGGCGATGCCTATGTTGATCATCCCAGTTTCGGCATGGCCGTTATTGGTCGAACACTAGAAGCACAAGGTTTTAGAGTCGGTATT
>CAZNGU010000144.1:0-6042 GCA_964572325.1 uncultured Methylomarinum sp. | reverse complement strand
CCGCCATGGAAGGTGGAAGTGTCAATGGATTGCCTGGAGCAATTTTTACCTTAGGTGTAGGTATCCCGCTGCAGAAGGTGCTTTTTCTTAACTTAAGGGAGATGGAAAGAAATAATCATCAAATCCTGCCCAATATCGAACGATTATTTCTTTCCAGCTCCCTAATGGTAGTGAGGGTCTCCGTGGGAAATAGCAGAAAATCTAAACAAAACATGGGCATTCAACCGTATTTAATTTATTTTTTATAAGGAATTAGCTAATAATTCAATTAGCATAGCTTCATAAATTTTTGACAAAGTTTCTAATTCATTTACTTTGACATTTTCGTTAATTTTATGAATGCTTTCATTTACTGGCCCTAGTTCTAACACCTGTGCGCCGGTTGGGGCAATAAAGCGTCCGTCCGAGGTGCCGCCACCGGTATCATCTATGGTTTCAATACCTGTGACTTGTTTAATCGCAGTGTGAGCGGCATCAATCAACTCTCCTTTTTCTGTCAGGAATGGATTACCTGATAATCGCCATTGCAGATCATATTTAAAATCATATTTATCCAGAATAGCGTGGCTACGTTGTTTGATAGATTGTTCATCCAGTTCGGTACTAAAACGCAAATTAAATTGTACCTGTACATCGCCTGGAATAATGTTTTCAGCACCTGTACCACTGTTAAAATTAGAGACTTGCAGGCTGGTGGCAGGAAAAAACTGATTACCTTTATCCCAGACTTCTTCGGTTAATTCTTTCAGTGCTGGAGCAAAGCTATGAATTGGGTTTTCAGCAATTTCAGGATAAGCCACATGGCCTTGTATGCCGTGGATGGTTAATTTTGCACACAGTGAGCCTCTACGACCGACACGAATGACATCCCCTACTGTCTTATTACTGGAGGGCTCACCCACTAAACACCAGTCAATTTTTTCATTTCGTTTTTCTAATACATCGACTACTTTAACCACACCATTGGTAGCAATACCTTCTTCATCACTGGTAATCATAATGGCAATGGACCCTTTATGATCGGGGTGATTAGTAATAAAGCGTTCTACCGCAGTAATAAAACAGGCAATACCGCCTTTCATATCGGCTGCACCTCGGCCATAAAGCTTGCCATTTCTTTTGGTCGGTACGAAGGGTGGCGAATCCCATTGCTTCAGTGGGCCGGGCGGCACCACATCTGTGTGCCCTAAAAAAGTCAGGAGCGGTTTTTCTTGTCCACGTCTAAGCCAGATGTTTTGCGTGTCTGCAAAGTCCAGGCGTTCTTCCTTAAAACCCAGAGGGGTTAAACGATCGACCAGCACATCCTGACAGCCGGCATCTTTGGGTGTAACAGATTCTCTTTTGATTAAGTCGATTAACAGGTCTAAGGTATTACTCATAATTCGCTTTGATAGTTTTCTGCTTTAAAGCCTACAATCATTTTATCGCCAGTGTCTAAAACTGGGCGTTTTATCAAGGTTGGTGTGTCCAGCATATATTGCAAGGCAGTTTCTCTGGAAATGGTTTTCTTTTGCTGATCATCCAGTTTGCGCCAGCTGGTACTTTGCTTATTAAGCAACTTCTCCCAGCCTAATGCCGTTTCAAAAGAATCTAATAAATCAACCGTTAAGCCTTGCTTGCGATAATCGTGAAATTGATACTCCATATTGTGATCTTCCAGCCAGTCTTTGGCTTTTTTTACCGTATTACAATTACTAATGCCATATAAGGTATACATTTTATAAGCCGTTACTTAACAATTGCTCAATAGTGGGGAGGTCAGTGTCTTTTCTGGTATAGCCTTTATAATAATCAACAAATTCCATAAAGGCTTGTTCAAGGTCATCAAGAATTTCTTCGTCATTTTCTTTTTCTTCAGGAGAAAGATCTGGAGAATCCAAATAATCTTTTTGCAATGTGATTTCACTGTTTAAAGACAGAATAGCGTAGATGATGGCGTTACTGGATAAGGATTCTGACATGGCTTTAATGATATGGCTAGTAAATGCTTATTATACTCTTTGTGCTGGAATGCTCACGCGACTAATTCAACTTGAACCAGATTATCTGAAAAAGTCGGTGCATGCCCCATATCCACAAATTCTGCAGAACTAATACAATTGACTGTACCATCATTTAATTGCCGCCAATAGCCCAAAGTCGCCACAATAATACCGGCATTGACATCAGCAGAAATTTTGGCATCGCCCGCAAATGCGCCTCGATTGTTAAAGACACGAACTTTATCACCCTGTTTAATATTTCGGGTTTTAGCATCTTCAGCATTAATTAAGACAAATTGTTCGCCTTGTGCTTTGATTTTATGATCCATATTGGCGTAACAGGAATTGAGAAAACCATGGCTTTTAGGTGAAATAATATTCAAGGGATATTTTTCAGCCAATTCTGGATTACTTTCTGCGGTTTCTCTGGAAGGGATGTAATCAGGCAGGTTATCCAAAAGCTCACCTGCTTGAAATCCCTCATACATTTGTCGAAAAGGCCCAGCGACAAAATTGCGAGCACCGTCAAGTTTAAATTCGCATTTACCCGATGGGGTAGGGAAGTTGCCTTGTTTATGGGGTGCTCGGTCATCCTTAGTGCCCACTGTAAGACGCGCATAGCCGTGTTTTCGCAAATACGCCAAGTCAATTCCATCACAGGCAGGAGAATCCCAATCTACATAATGTTCAAGGCATTCACTGTCAGACCATTTGAAATTTTCTTCTTCATAGCCCATGCGTTTGGCCAGGCGGCGAAAAATTTCGTTATTCGGTATGGCTTCGCCTGGTGAGTCAATACATTTTTCATTATAGGTCAAATAGAGATGTCCCCAGGACAGAATCATATCTTCCATTTCAGCCCCCATTGAAGCAGGTAAAATAATATCGGCATAAACTGCAGTATCAGACATAAAGTGTTCTGCTGATACCATAAACAGGTCTTCACGTTTAAGCCCCTGGATTATTTTATCTGTTTCAGGTGCTTGTGTTACAGGATTAGTATTCCAGCACATCATGGATTTAATGGGAGTGGTGAGCTCAATTTCGCCCGTTAAAATTCGACCTAATTGAAGGTTGTTAACCACAGGTGTTCCTTCTGGAATTAAATCCGGGCGACACATAACATCAAATTTATAAGGATGTTCCCATACCGGAAATTGTAGAGCACCCCCGCCGACATGACGCCAGGCTCCAATTAATGCAGGTAAACATGTGACAGCACGAATAGTTTGACCGCCACCATAACTCCTTTCCAGTGCCACACCAAGCCGAATAGCGGCCGGAGGCGTAGTGGCATATTCTTTGGCAAATTGACGAATATCTGCTGCCGGTATTCCGGTTATTTGTTCAGCCCATTCAGGTGTTCTGTCTCTTGCGCGTTCAGCTAATTCTGCATAACCCACCGTATAATTATCAATATAATCCTGATCGACTAAATTGTCTTTAATCAAGGTATGGATCATGGCCATAGCCAGAGCCCCATCTGTTCCTGGTTTTGGGGCAATATGCCAATCCGCTTCTTTTGCTGTTTTAGATGCGTAAGAATCAATAACTATAACTTTGGCACCTTTTTTCTGTGCTTGTTTAACTATATGCCAATGATGAAGATTGGTGCTGACAGAATTACAGGCCCAGAGCACAATATATTTAGAATGAATAAAACTTTCTGGGTCAACTCCAGCAGTGGGGCCAACAGTTAATAACCAGGCAGTACAGGAACCTTCTCCACAAAATGTACGTTCGGTGACCGTAGCTCCCATACGATTAAAAAAAGCATCGCCGCCATTGAGACCATGCACTAAACCCTGATTTCCCAGATAACTATTAGGCATAATGGCATGGGAACCATATTCTGCAATAATGGATTTCCATTTGTCTGTTATTTCAGTAAGAGCATCATCCCAGCTAATTCTTTTAAACTGTTTACTCCCTTTGGAGCCAATTCTGCGTAAGGGATATAAAAGTCGGTCTGGATGATAATGACGTTTTTCGTAATCATTTAATTTGACACAAAGCCCGCCACGAGTCATGGGATGATCCGGGTTACCTTTCACACCGATTAACTTTCCCTGCTTAACTTTAAATACCATAGAGCAAGTATCAGGGCAATCATGAGGGCAGCCACCTGGGTGGTTAGTTGTAATAGATGCAGACATATTTTAATGACCTTAAGCAATGCAGTGGATTTATGCATATTACACTGCTATATACCAATAATACAAAGAGTGAATAACTTATTTGACTGTCTAGGAATGAAATTGATAAGCCGTGAACTTAGCTTTTAAGTTAAAATGAATCAATACCTAATATAAAATCTCATTCTATGAAAAAACATCCCATACCCTCTGATTTTGAAGCATTTTCTTTTTCTGATGAGGTGTTATCAGCTATTAAACAGCTGGGTTTTAAAAAACCAACAGATATTCAAGGAAAAGCTATACCTGCCGTGCTAGCTGGAAAAGACGTGCTGGCACGCGCAGATACCGGATCAGGAAAAACAGCAGCATTTGCATTGCCACTAATCGACAAATTAAGCAATGAAAATATATACACGCAAATTGGGCGTTGCAAGCGCTTTAAAGCTAACGAGAGAGTAGCCAGTAATTGTGTGCAAGTTTTGGTGCTAGTACCCACGCGCGAGTTAGCCATACAGCTGGCTGAGGTTTTTACCCAGCTTGCAGTAGAGGTTTCGCCCGCCTTAAAATGTCTAAGTGTTTTTGGTGGTGTAAAAATCAATCCTCAAATGAAAGCATTACGAGGCGGTGCCGATATTTTGGTGGCAACACCCGGTCGATTGCTTGATTTGGTCGATCAAAATGCAATTAAATTCAACCAAGTAAAAGCATTGGTGATTGATGAAGTGGATCGCTTAATGAAAGGGGATTTTCAGGAAGAGATAGAACGCATTAGTAAATTACTACCCAATAAACGCCAAAACCTCATGTTTACCGCTACTTTTCCAGAAAGTATTAGTCGTTTAGTGCGCGAGGTCATGAATGATCCTGAAGTGATTAATATGGATGAATTTGTTGATGAACTGGAAATTGAACAACGTGTTATTACGGTAAACCATCAGCAAAAAAATGAATTACTAGCCCATCTGTTAAATGAAAATGACTGGGAGCAGGTGTTAATATTTTGTAGTGCCAAACGGACTTGCGATAACCTGGTTAAAAAGCTGGAAAAAAGAAGCATAGAGGCTGTCGCCATGCACAGCAACAAAGAACAGTCTAAACGTATGGCAGCATTAAAAGACTTTAAATCAAGAAAGACACGTATTTTAATTGCTACCGATGTGGCTTCAAGGGGCATTGATATTGAGCAATTACCTTGTGTCATAAACTACGACCTGCCACGGTCACCCAATGATTATGTCCATAGAATAGGTCGAACAGGCCGTGCAGGCAAAGCAGGGCATGTTATTTCTTTAATAGCACATCATGAATATCAGCATTTTTCAGTCATAGAAAAACATAATGGACTGCATTTAAACAGAGAAGAACTGGATGGTTTTAAACTAGATGAAGTCCCTATGCCTTTACCAGGTAAAAGTCCTAAAAAGAAAAAACCAAGGCTCAGTAAGAAACAAAAAATCAAGCGAGATCAAGAACAGCAAGATACCAAACAATCTGAAAAATTCGAGGATACGGATAAAACCGAAAAAACAGAACCCGCTGTTAATGCGCATATTTGGGGGAAGTTGTGATTTTTTAAGCAACCTTGTAAATGAGGCGTTAAAGACCATACTGGTATGGATGATACCCTGTTTTTATAACTAAAGTTTAAGCACTTTATAGTTAGATATGACTATCTGAGCATAGTTAATAGGGATAATTAGCACAGTTACATTTGTCTAGTAGTTGAGTTGATTCTAGCATGGTGTGTATAGCTTATTTCCTTAATTACAGGCTAATATCAACTTATCAGGGCGAATTTGCCAAAGAAGAATAGTTATACATAGGAATGCACGGAAGGTGTCTGCGGAAGGTGTCAAGTCTTGTCTTTAGTCTTGTCTTTTGCTTAATTGAAAATAACAACAAGGAACCTATATGAGCCCAAC
>CAZNGU010000143.1:0-6044 GCA_964572325.1 uncultured Methylomarinum sp. | reverse complement strand
GTCGTGGGGTATGGTGCTTATGTCATTGAATGAAAAGAACAGGAGAAGTCTATTAGATCTGGCTTACCGTTCTATTGAATCGGGCTTGAAAAGAGGCCATCCTTTATATATTAATTTAAGAGATTATGCACCTGAATTATCACAGCAAAGAGCCACCTTTGTTACCCTAGAAAAAAACAAACAATTACGCGGTTGTATTGGCATGCTGGAAGCGGTACTTCCCTTAGCTGAAGATATTAGCGAAAATGCCTTTTCAGCTGCCTTTAAAGACCCCCGTTTTCCTCCGCTGGAAAAATCTGAATTAAAAGACCTGGATATACATTTATCTATTTTGAGTCCTTCAGAACAAATTGAATTTAGTTCTGAAGAAGATTTGATTTCGCAACTTCAACCTCATATTGATGGCCTGATTTTAGTAACCGGCTCTCGTAAAGGCACTTTTTTACCCTCTGTCTGGCAATCTATTCCTGCACCTGATCAATTTTTACAACACTTAAAACAAAAAGCAGGGCTGGCTAAAAACTATTGGTCTGATCAAATAAAGGTATACCGATATACAACGGAAATAATCAATTAATTTTTTCTTGTATAGCAAGATCAGGTCGGGGTAACGCTCGTTAACTCTCTCAAGTGAATAGCCCAAAGGAACCTGTAATAATCAACACCCTGCACTCTTTTGCGCTAATACACGCTGAGTAGTTACAATTATCGAGGCTATACAGAGATTCACATACATCGGCCTGTAGCTTTACCGTTGCGGAACTTACAGATAATTATTCATACACTGCTCCGCAGTACTACTGGGGTGAATGAATAATTCTTCAGACGGGACTTTAACCCATTAAATTGATTGTTGATAACGGCGTGCTACCTGCCCCTTGTTAATCGTTTACCAAGGTTCTTGTATTCTATTCAAGGACAGCCTCTTAGCCTTATCCCCTTGGAGAAGGAAATAAAAAGATAATGTAACGATTAATAAATACAGCACCTAAGGCAACTCGCAATAAATAATCCACCAGCCTTACTTGTCTTTTTATCCGTCTTCTGCGTTGCCTACACGGATGTAGGTAAGGGGCGTGAGCAGGAGCGGAAGCTTTGTAACTCTGGTCACATAGCTTGCTATGCTCCCTTCGTTGCGCCTTGAAGACAAATAAAAATCCTGCGCAATCCTGGTAGCTTATTTATTGCGCGTTACCTAACCCGGTTCAAAATCAAGTTGGCATAATTTTTTAGCCGCATGTAACTGGCCATTTAACATCAGGTTTTTTAAGTTTTCTGTGCGTGCCATATAAACATCCGTTAATTCTTTAAACGCTTCGGGTAAATGATGTTTTTCTAATCGGGATAAATGTCCATCAAAAGCGGCTGATATACTCAGTAAATCCAGCAAAAAATAGCGTTCAGCAGAAGAAACATCGTCTAATAATGCAACAAAGTCTTCCCAATTATCGTATTCGTAATGGGTATTAATTTTAAAAGTGTTTGATAATCTGATTAATAACACCAGCATATTTGGGTGATAATGCTGAGCCAATACCATCATGGTGGCAACAGCTCTAATAGAGCCTTCTCTCGCTTTAGGACTCAGCTTGTCAATCATTTCATCTGTTAGCACATCATTGATAATATGCGCCGCCAGCTTATTGCCGAAAAGTCTGAGTCTGGCTTCCCTGGCAACTTTGTATATAGTAAATGCATCCCAAATTCCGGTAATTGGAATGGCAATCCAGCTAAAGGCATTACGGGTTTCACCTTTGCCAAAAATACGAATTAATAAAAATTTTACCGCAAGACCGCTCAAAAATACTTTAGCCTTATATAAAAAAGCCACTAAAAATAATTTGGATTTAGATAAATGTTTGAGTGGGTCTATGCCAAGATAGTTAATAACAGGGTCTGGTACTTCAAGCGCGGCCCGGGCTAAAATATTAGGAACAGCATCGTCAACCGGCAAAGATGATCCTTGCGTAGGTTGGTTATGGCCTGTTAAACAAGCCAGGCTATAAACGGTTTTAAGCCCTAGCCAGAATAATACAGCCATTTCAAGCAATAGCATAACAACCAGTACGCTGACATAAAGCAGGTAATAAGGCACTGTTTCCATATTGTCCTGATAGGTCCATTCTATCCAGATAGAAACAAAAGTTGTCAATGCACCAATAGCAAATGCAATCACCGCTGCAAAAACAGTAATATTACTGGAAAGCGTTTGTAATGTGTTATCAGGAGGTAAATCATCTATACTTATATTTCGGATATCATCCGTACCTGACTCATCAGCCAGATGGCGATAATAGCTAACCCCTATTTTTTCAAGAAAACTCGGAGCTTCTTCTCTTATATAGGATATTTTTTTTGATTTTTTAGTGCTCGAATTCGGCATCGTTTTATTCCTCTCAGACTGAATCAGCCTTGATGATATTATTCCATTGCTGTTTTATTTGTGTATTTGCATCAGATAATGGTTTTGCACTGATCATCTCGTCATAACGTAATAAAAGACCGTTTTTTTGTAATTTATTGAGACCATCATCAATTTCAAAATTCATCGGAATAGCATATTGCTGTTGAATATACTGTTCTATTCCTTTGTCCAGGTCTGCACGGCGGCTTTCGCCAGCCTGCAGTAGAAAAAAATAAGTCAGGATAGCTTCTTTGCATTCTTCTGATTCAGCAGAGTCGACCAGATAGGTAAGCGCCCCCATATTATTGCTCAGGCTATAAAAATACAGATTTTTAGTTAAAATTGCGCTGTATTTTGCTCGTTGGGAAAATATTTTAGCAATTTGCCGCCAAATAATTCCTAGCAATCCACCTATAGCAATCATGGCTGATACGGGGTCAATGGCAGCACTTAATTTAGTAATGGTTGCCATAACTCCTCCAGCAGTTCCGCCACCGCCCATGACACCGAGTTTTATTTTGTCGAACAGGCGAATTTGTATCCGTGTATTTGGAAACAACATTTCCAGATCAGCGCGGGGAATATCCTTAAATAACTTTATATAAACAACATCCTTATTACCGGATATACCTAGTGATTTCAATGATGCATTAACTTTTTTTGTCGCTTTTGTCAGGCTCATCTGACCATGAGTCGTAAGATGGCTGATCCATTGTTCCCTGTTTTTGGGCTGTATTAATACAAATAAGCGGCGATAAATTTGTACTTCTATGGGTTCTTTTTTAAACTTGAATCGCTTCCAGTTTCTATGCAGTTTTGTATGTATGGCTGATCCTCTAAAAAAAAGAGCCACCTCAGCGAACTCATCAAAATCTACCGAAACTTTTACACCGTGAGGTGATATTTTATTGAGTGCAGCATTTAACTGATCTTCTGAAAGTTTTTCATAATTAGCTTTTTCCAGCATGGAATATAGCTCATTTTTTAGTCTGGCTAATTGTGAATCTGTATTTTCCTGGGAGTCAATTAAGGAATCCCTGTCTGGGTTAAAAGGCTGGTAAATCTGCTTTAGCTGCTGTAATTCAGAATGTGTCTGGGCGTGAAATAAGGCACGGTAACTCGCACAAAATTGTTTAAATGACTTGTTTTGCTCAGCTAGCAGCAAATTGCTATCTAAAAGATCGACAATAAGCCGATTTAAGCTGATAGGAATAAAATGCTCGAATAGATCAGATTGGTAGCGTATTTTCTTCATTATTTTTTTTATTAAATAAGCTGAGTGAATGAAGATTATGCCAATAATACGCGACTAAATGCAATGACTATGTGCTTGTTTCAGTTACTTCAATTTCATTATTTGTTTCTGTTAAAGTAATACTTTGCTCAACCGATTTCAGCAGTTTTTGTAGGCCGACTCTCTTGAGTGTATTAATGAGTAAAGGTGATTTAATTGAACCCTTAATAGTGGGCTGAACAAAGGGCTGTGGACTGTCATCCTTATGCAAAAGTAATAAAATCAATAAATCATCAATGGATTCAAGCTTAAGAATACCTTCTTCCTCGGCTGTTAAAGTAAATTGATAATTAATATTAAAGTGGGAAGGATGGGCGACCGAGAAAATAAGCCCATCATTCACTAATGAATGTAACTCATAGACAACACTACTATTTTCTTGCTGAAAAAGTTGAAAACGAGTTTCTTCCTCAAAACCAGGAATACCCTTTGGGAAACGAATGATAGTATCTTCATTCATTTGCGTTCCACTTAATGCTTTAGATTTTATTTTCATTGGACTAAAGTTAATGTTAGTGAATAATAAATGTTTATAGGTATTTAATATATATTATAAAATGATATATGCAAGAAGATTGCGGCTAATTCTTTGAATACCTGGAATAGTCCAATAATATTGTAAGTACCTTCTATGTATATTTTCCTGGCTATTTATCACTTAAAAATGGCATATTTTTATTTGAGGTGCACTTTTTTTGATGAATGACTGAGTATAATTGTAATGAAATAGAAATAAAACAATAGTAAAACTACTATTTCAATACCTTACAACAATGTCTAACAGCACAAATCGCATGCTAAAATAAGCGGTTCTTGAATATGAATATGTATTATGCAAATAAACTTGATCAGCGTAGGCAATAGAATGCCCTCTTGGATTCAACAAGGGTATAAGGAATACGCAAAGCGATTGCCGAAAGAGTGTCAATTGACTTTAAAGGAAATTGCCCCCAGAAAAAGGGGCAAAAACAGTGATATTGTAAGAATAGTCAGAGATGAGGGCGAACAAATGATCAATGCTATTCCTGAAAGGGCACATATTGTTACCCTTGATGTACCGGGTAAACCCTGGACAACCCATGATGTTGCAAAAGCCATGAAACGATGGCTAGAAAGCGGCCAAAATATTGCCTTATTAGTAGGTGGCCCCGAAGGGCTTGCCGATGCGGTAAAAACACGCGCTAATGAATCCTGGAGCCTTTCCAATTTAACCTTTCCCCATCCCCTGGTTAGAATTATTGTTGCAGAGCAAATCTATAGAGCCTGGAGTATTCTTAATAATCACCCTTATCACCGATGACAAAACAAATCATATTAGCCTCAGCATCACCAAGACGTCAGGAATTATTGCAGCAAATTGGTGTCAGTTATCAAGTACAGGCTATTGATATTGATGAAAGCCCTAATTATTTAGAAAACCCGCAAGATTATGTACAGCGCATGGCGGCTGAAAAGTCTTTGGCTTGCGCCGCAAAATTACCCAAGGAAAACTTTATATTAGCAGGCGATACCAGCGTTGTAATTGAGAACCAGATTTTAGGAAAACCTTTAGATCTACAAGATGCTGAAGCCATGTTAAGTCAACTTTCTGGAAAAACACATCAGGTTATGACAGCCATTTCATTAAGGCATTCTAGAAAAAATGAAGAATACAAACATTCTCAAATACTAAGCATTACCGAGGTTTGTTTTAGAAAAATAACCATAGAAGAAATCAGAGCCTATTGGCAAACAGGAGAACCACAAGGTAAAGCCGGTGCTTATGCCATACAAGGCCTGGCCAGTATTTTTGTTGCATCAATCAAGGGCAGTTATTCCGGCGTCATGGGCTTACCGTTATTTGAGACGGCTAAATTATTATCAAAACAGGGAATAAAAATAATCACATGAGTGAAGAAATTTTAATCAATGTAACACCTCCGGAAACACGGGTAGCGGTCATCGAAAATGGTGTATTACAAGAATTAATCATTGAACGAGACAAGCAAAAGGGGCTGGTAGGCAATATATACAAAGGGCAAGTTTGCCGGGTATTACCGGGTATGCAGGCAGCTTTTGTAGATATTGGTCTGGATCGGGCGGCTTTTCTGCATCTTTCAGACTTTAGTAATAAAGAACTGGAAACAAAAGGCTCAGAACATATTGAACACTATTTGCGTGCAGGCCAGGCTATTGTCGTGCAAGTCACCAAAGACCCTTTGGGAACAAAGGGAGCCCGTCTAACTACGGAAATATCCATTCCCTCCCGGTTTCAGGTTTATATGCCTTATACTAATAATTCCGGTGTTTCCCAAAGAATTGAATGTGAGAAGGAACGTAGCCGATTAAGAAATTGCATAGAACAAT
>CAZNGU010000142.1:0-6055 GCA_964572325.1 uncultured Methylomarinum sp. | reverse complement strand
TTCACTTATACCCGCTAGGCCAAAAATAGCGACTCCTGGGCTATCAATTAAATCCCCACCTTCCGGTAAATGATAAAGTGTTGCGGCCGTAGTCGTATGCCGACCATGTTTAGTGATCTCAGAAACGGTATTGGTTTTTAGCTGCTTATCAGGTATTAGTACATTGGTTAAAGAGGATTTACCTACGCCAGACTGCCCTGAAAAAATACTAATATTGTTATTTAAAGCCTTTTTTAATTCAGCAATACCTATATTTTTTACCGCACTCACCCGGTGAACTGGGTATGACAAATCCTTATAAATCATCAGTTCGTTTTCTAGCTGCTCTGTAATTAAATCAATTTTATTTAAAACCAGAACGGCCTCTATATTTTTATTTTCACAAATAGCCAAATATTGATCAATCAACAGAAAATCGCAAGCTGGCTCAACTGCAAATACAATATAAATCTTATCTATATTGGCTGCAACAGGCCGAGTTTTATTGTTCCTGCTCGGCCTTTGCAGCAAAGATCGTCGCGGTAATATTTGTTCAATACGTCCTTGCTCAGGCGATGATATTGCAACCATCACCCTATCACCCACCGCCACAGTGTCTAATTTACGGCGTGTTTGACATAAATAAATAGTATTTGAAATTTCAACCGCTATGCCTTGACCTAGATGCGATATAACCCGGCCTTCATGTAATTCTGCCATTATTGTGCTGATTGCATTTTAGTTTCCAGGTGAGCGATGCGAATAGCAGCGGGAGGGTGACTATAATGAAAGGCAGAATACAAAGGGTCAGGAGTTAAGGTGCTGGCATTTTCTTCATAAAGTTTAACCAGACCACTGATCATTTTGTCGGGTTTAGCATTTTGCGAGGCAAAATCATCTGCCTCAAACTCAAATTTACGTTGAAAATAAGCACTGATGGGCTGCATAAAAATAGTAAAAACTGGAGAAACCAGCATAAAAAGAAGCAATGCCGCTGCATTGGAATGCGTGTCAACGCCTAAGCCACTAAAAAACCAGTCTTGTGTAATTAACCAACCCAGAACAGCAAAGCTAATTAATGTGGTAATAGAGGATGCAATCAACATTTTTATAACATGTTTACATTTAAAATGGCCTAGTTCATGCGCCAGCACAGCTTCCAGCTCTTCATCATCCAGAGATTCAATCAAGGTATCGTAAAACACAATTCTTTTATTATTACCTAGCCCTGTAAAATAAGCATTACCATGCCCGGAACGCTTGGATCCATCCATAATGTAAATACCATTACTACTGAAACCACAACGCGCCAATAAGCTTTGAATACGGTCTTTTAATGGGCCATCCCCCATTGGTGTAAATTTGTTGAATAGGGGGGCGATAATGGTGGGAAATAACCAGCTCATGAGCAAAGAAATACTCATCAAGATAGCCCATGCATATAACCACCATAAAGAACCAATACTGTCCATCACCCAGATAAGTAAAGCCAAAATAGGCATACCAATAGCAATGACTAATGCTAATGAAATCAATTGATCTTTAAAAAACTGAGCCAGATTACTTTTATTAAAACCATACTTTTCCTCTATCACAAAAGTACTGTACAAACTTGTAGGAATTTCAAATAGGGTCATGACTAGAAATATACTGGCAACAGCAGCTAAATCCGCCAACATAGGCGATAAATCAAAAGCCCCCCAAAATTTAAACGCTATGTTGATTCCGCCTCCCAATGTCAATAAAAGCAGGAAAATAATGCCAATAATGCTATCTAAATCACCTAGCTTAGCTTTATCTACGGTATAATCAGCAGCTTTTTGATGAGCATCCAATGCTACGGTGCTTTGGAATGCCTCTGGAACGGCTTCTCTATGGCCTAAAACAAATGCCTTTTGTCGCCTGGAAAGCCAAAATTGAATGGTATAAGAAATAATTAAAGCAATAAAAAAAACAAGGGTAAATGTATGCATAGATATTTGACTAAACGTTTGATTTTAAGAATTAGCCATACAGATTAGCCAATGCTACAATTTAATGCAACTATCATAATTATGGAATCGAAATGACAGTGGATTCAAGCAACCTAATCTGGATTGACCTGGAAATGACAGGACTTGACCCTGATAGTGATTTAATCATTGAAATTGCAACTATTATTACCGACAAAAATTTAAATATTCTGGCAGAAGGGCCTGTTTTAGCTGTTCATCAGCCAAACTCGGCTATTGAAGCAATGGATGAGTGGAATCAAACCCATCACGGACAATCTGGCTTAATTGAGCGTATAAAAGTTTCAAATACCGATCAAGCAGAAGTAGAAAAACAAACAATTGAGTTTTTAAAAAAGTGGGTGCCAGCTAATCAGTCGCCCATTTGTGGTAATAGTATTTGTCAGGATAGACGTTTTCTATACCGATATATGCCACAATTAGAAGCTTATTTCCATTATCGTAATCTAGATGTTTCTACACTGAAAATATTGGTGGCTCAATGGGCTCCTGAGTTACTGGAGGGCTTCAAGAAAAAAAGCGCTCACAAAGCACTAGATGATATTATCGAATCCATTGAAGAGTTAAAATATTATCGTCAGCATTTTCTTAAATTTTAGAAACATTGATAAAAGACAAAAAGGTAAAAAGCAATTAAGGAACACGCAGAAAATACGATTGGCAACTAACAGCTGGCTCTATACAATCATTCTATTGCTATTCTTTGAACCTTTTACCTTGCACCTTTAACCTATATTTTCTATGAATCAAATAATCGCTGTTGCTTTAGGTGGTGCTTTTGGAGCTGTATTTCGCTTCCTTATCTCTAGCGGTGTTTATCAATGGTTAGGGCGTGGTTTCCCTTATGGCACCTTAACCGTTAATATTATTGGCTCTTTTCTAATCGGCCTGATGACAGAAGCTCTATTATTACAGCGTGTGGCCTTATCCATAGAATACAGATCGGCTATTTTGATAGGTTTATTTGGCTCTTTAACTACCTTTTCTACCTTTTCTTTAGACACTTTATATTTAATTGAACAAGGTCAATTAAGTAAAGCTTCTTTAAATATTGTACTCAGTATTTTTATCTGCCTTTTAGCAGTATGGATAGGGCTAAGTATTGGTAAATACCTGTTTTTATATTCTGAAGGTACTATTCACTGGATGGGTTGGGTATACCCCTATGCATTATTGACAATAAATCTAATAGGTGCATTTTTAATAGGAGCGGTTAGCACACTGTTACTAAACAAAACACAGTTTTCTGTAGAATACAGTATAGCCATTGGGCTTATATTAATCAGTATTTTCATTACTTTGTCGAGCCTCTATCTAGTCCTTAATTTTATTGAGCAAGGCCATACTATTGAAACGCATTTTAAATCTTTTTGCCTTGTCTTGATAAGTAATTTTATTATCTGTGGCTTTGCACTTTGGCTGGGTATTTTGGTAGGTAAGCAAGTATAAAGAACTACGTAACAGTAAAGCTCTTTATTGCTTCTTTTCTTGCTCTTTGAACCTTGAACTCGTCTTATTTTTAATTTTAATTTTTGGTAATTTATTGCTATGTTAGACCCCCGTTTATTTCGAACTGATCTTGATAATGTAGAAAAACAATTAAGTCGTCGTTCATTCTCTTTTGATACTTCAGCTTTTGAGACATTAGAAAGTAAACGAAAAGCGGTTCAGATAAGAACCCAGGATCTTCAAAATGAAAGAAACAAAAGTTCAAAAAGTATCGGCCAAGCAAAAGCCAAAGGTGAAGATATTCAACCTTTACTTGATAAAGTACAAGACTATGCTGATCAATTAAAG
Source organism: uncultured Methylomarinum sp. (assembly GCA_964572325.1). Classification (GTDB taxonomy): domain Bacteria; phylum Pseudomonadota; class Gammaproteobacteria; order Methylococcales; family Methylomonadaceae; genus QPIN01. The sequence continues at coordinate 2,267 of CAZNGU010000142.1, read as the reverse complement.
GAATCAGAAAACCAGTTAGTACAGATTCAACAAGACATGAGTGAATTAATGTCTGCTATACCTAATATACTTGATGATATGGTGCCCAATGGTAAAGATGAATCAGATAATATTGAAATCAGCCGCTGGGGTGAAATTCCCGAATTTTCTTTTCAGCCCAAAGACCATGTTGATTTGGGTGAAAGCAAAGGTTTAGATTTTGAACTGGCCGCAAAGATTAGCAGCGCCCGATTTACAGTACTAAAAGGCTCTTTGGCTCGCTTGCAACGCGCCATTATTCAATTCATGCTTGATACTCATAGCGATGAACATGGCTATACTGAAAACTACGTTCCTTTTTTAGTAAATGCAGACAGCTTATATGGTACGGGGCAATTACCCAAATTTGCTGATGATTTATTTAAAGTTGAGCACAAGCCCGATCTTTACTTAATCCCCACAGCTGAAGTACCGGTGACCAATATAGTCAGAGATGTCATCGTTAATAGCAAGGACATGCCACTCAAATTCGTTTGCCATACTCCCTGTTTTCGGAGTGAAGCGGGTGCCTATGGCCGTGATGTCAGAGGCATGATACGCCAGCATCAATTTGAAAAAGTTGAATTAGTACAAATTGTTTCTGCAGAAGATTCCTCAAGCGCCCATGAAGCCCTCACCCAGCATGCAGAAAATATTCTGCAAAAATTAAATTTGCCCTATAGAAAAGTCTTATTATGCGCAGGAGATACCGGTTTTTCAGCTTCTAAAACCTATGACCTTGAAGTCTGGCTACCCGGTCAGGCGCAATATAGAGAAATATCTTCATGCAGTAATTTTAAAGACTTTCAGGCACGTAGAATGCAAGCACGCTGGCGCAACCCGGTTACCGGTAAACCCGAACTTGTACATACAGTTAATGGATCAGGGCTCGCCGCTGGTAGAACACTGATAGCCATTATGGAAAATTATCAGGATAAGCAAGGTAGAATTCATATTCCAGAAGTCTTAAAACCTTATATGGGAACGATCGACATTATATAAATGACTATGGAAATTGAATATATAGATAGGCCTGAGCAACTGGGTGAATTATGTCAAAGAATACAGCGTGAAGCCTGGATTGCTATTGATACCGAATTTTTAAGAGAAAAAACTTATTACCCCATTTTTTGTTTATTACAGATTGCAACACCTGAATGGGTAGTTTGTATTGATCCCATTGCACTTACTGACTTAACCGAGCTTTTTGAAGCCATCAACAAACCGAATATTGTTAAAGTTTTACATGCTTCAAGGCAAGATCTAGAAATATTTTATCAAATAACGGGAAAGGTAAGCTCGCCAGTATTTGATACCCAGATTGCTGCACCGCTATTAGGTTTTCAGGAAAACCCGGGCTATGCCATGCTGGTTTCAAGTTTTCTAAATATCAATTTATCTAAAGCACACACCCGAACTGACTGGAGTGTTAGACCTCTGAGTCAAGCACAAATCCAATATGCCGCAGATGACGTAATCTATCTCTGTAAAATTTATTTAATCATGTGTCAAAAACTTGAAGAATTTGGGCGCATAGATTGGCTGAAAAAAGATTTTGAGTTATTAAAAAATAGTGAGTTGTATCAAATATCGCCTGAAAACGCCTGGCTAAAAATCAAGGGAAAAAATAGGCTGACAGGAAAGCAGCTTGCTATTGCACAGGTATTATCAAAATGGAGAGAGCAAACAGCTCAAATAGAAAATAAACCTAAAAACTGGTTAATCAGAGATGATTTAATACTTGAATTAGCAAAATTAAAACCACAAACGGTACCAGAATTAATTAAATTCAGAGGCATGAACGACCGCACAGCAAGACGTCATGGTAAAGTCATCTGCCAATTAATTAATGAAGCAAAAGATAAAGCACCTATCCCAATAAACGATAAAACCAAGCCCAGCAAAAAAACTCAGCCGCAAGAAGCTGTTTTAGATGTTATGACAGCTATTGTAAGAATGAGAGCCCATGAAAACTCTATGAACCCCATAATTTTGGCCAGCCGAAAAAACCTGGAAAAACTATTACTTGAAGATGGAGATAACAGCTTATTACAAGGCTGGCGCTACAGTATGGTAGGGAAGGAATTACAAGGTTTGTTAAAGGGACAATATAAGGTAGCCCTAGATAAAGAACAGGTACTCTTGTTAGATCATCTTGAATAATAACGGCATCTAATTTCTTACTAATGATTGCTTAGGTAACGCGCAAAAAATAAACCACCAGGATTGCGCAGGATTTTTATTCGTCT
>CAZNGU010000141.1:0-6072 GCA_964572325.1 uncultured Methylomarinum sp. | reverse complement strand
AGCCAGCGCCAACCTGATTACTAATGAAGCATTAGACCCTTCAGCTAAAATACCTGAATTCAAATTTTGTGCGGTTAAGGCAATGGCAGGTGGAGAGATAGGCGTTCGTATAAATTAACATACCTATTAAGCAAACCACAGCTTAGCCATAATTTCGGTTACATCATAAAATTGTTGACTGCAGGGATGCCGTCGCCAAGGCTACATTGGATATATTTACACCATTGCTTGATAGTGTAAGCTGTAATTCTGTCTTATGCCTTAGAAAAGATTGAAGTATTATTGCCTTGGAATTTTAAAAAATATGAGATACATCGAGGTATACTCAAGTGCCTCTTTCTTTAAACGCTTACACTTGATTGGGTTAAGATGTCTTATAAATATTGATCAATTTCGTGCACTTTAAGACCCCAGGCCATTAATGTCTCAATGGTATGGTTTGCGTTTTTCAAACGCCCAATTAAAACTTCGAATAATTTTTTGTAAAATAAATAACCTTGAACGGGGTTTGCATCTATGAATACTCGTAGTCTTTCTCCGTCTATTTCTAACAAATTGACTTCAGTAACTGTAGTAACTGTGGCTATTCGGGGCAACTGAGCATGCAAACAACTTTCTCCAAAAAGCGCCCCTGCTTTTAAGTCGCTTATTCCTGGTTGAATATGTTTTTTCTCGCCCAAATTAACACGTCCTGTTACTCTTAATTTACCCAGCTCTACAAAAAAAAGAGAAGCACCTATATCTCCTTCTTTCACTATTATTGTATTAGGGTTATATTTTTTCCTTGTCCATGCACTACCTTCCAGAAACTGTGGAGAATTAGTAATTTCTTCTAAAATATGCTTCAAATGCTTTCCTTATCTTCTTTGCTGGAAATGACAATGCTATACCTGGTAAACAAGGAATAAAGTGTTGGCCTAGTTATGCCTAGTAGTTTTGCAGCATTTGATACGTGATTATCGGTATATGCAAGGGCTCTTTTAATGGCATTGGTTTCTGCTATTCTACGTACTTTTTTTAAATTTAGAGGCATCTCTTTCTTAGTAGAAAAATTCGATAATTCTATCTCCATGTCGTCAGCTGTTAACTTCGTTTCATCAGTCAAAATTACCGCACGTTTAATTTTATTTTCTAATTGCCTTATATTACCGGGCCATCGGTAAGACTCAATTAAATTAATAGCTTCTTTACTAAAACCCTTTACTTTTTTACCATTTTCCTTATTAAATCGCTTGAGTAAAGCCGTTGCAATAACAACTGCATCCCCCTCTCTTTCTCTTAAAGGAGGAATATTTATGGTTATTTCATTAATACGATAATATAAATCCTCTCTAAATTCATTCTTGTCAATCATTTGCTCCATATTCTGATGTGTTGCACAGATTATTCGTACATCAACGGGGATTTCAACGTGTCCACCTAAACGTTCAATTGTTCTTTCTTGAATAAAGCGTAATAATTTTGCTTGTAATGGATAAGGTAAATCACCTATTTCATCTAGAAATAATGTTCCTCTTTCGGCATATTCAATTTTACCTTTGGTTTGCTTTGTCGCCCCGGTAAATGCTCCTTTTTCGTAGCCAAACAACTCACTTTCTAATAGGCTGTCAGGAATAGCGGCACAGTTAACTGCTATAAATGGTTGTTTCGCTCTGTTACTTAGTCTATGGATTGCTTTAGCTAACACTTCTTTTCCTGTACCACTTTCTCCCAGCAATAAGACTGTACCGTTGCTAGGCGCTATTTTTTCAATCATTTGTGATAGTTTTTGCATTTTTGCACTGGTTGCAATAATGCCGGCAAGTGGTTCTTGAGTATTCTGCTGTAATTTTATATTATCCTTTTCCAGTTGATCTAAATGATAAGCTCTATCAATAATCATGTTAAGGACGTCCAGGTCAACAGGTTTCTGGTAGAAATCATAGGCTCCCATGGCAACTGCTTCTATAGCATTATTTCTATCATCATTACCGGTGACCACGATAACTTTAGTGGCTGGAGCCAATAACAGAATTTCTTTTAATGTTGCCAGTCCTTCACTGACATTAGTAGGGTCTGGTGGCAAACCTAAATCAAGTGTAACAACACTGGGGGCAAACCGTCTTAAAGCGGTTATAGCTTCCATTTTATCACCTGCAATAATGGTCTGGTAATTCTCAAAACTCCATTTAAGTTGTTTTTGTATGCCTGGATCATCTTCTACAATAAGTAAAACTTTCTTGTCTTCCATATTTTCTACCGGGGTGATATTGATTCGTCGCTTACTTCTGGCAAATAAAGAGAAAATATTGTTCCTTCATTAGGCCTACTCACTACTGTGATTTTTCCAGACTGCTGGTGGATATATTCCTGTGCTTCATAAACGCCAATCCCCATCCCTGCATTTCCTTTAGTAGTGTCAAATGGTTTGAATAAGCGCTGCTTAATAAATTTTTCATCCATTCCACAACCCGTATCAATAATTCTTAACACTATTTGCTGTTGTTCTTTGCTTGCCTGGATTTTTACTTCACCATCATCTGCAGTAGCATCTTGAGCGTTTTGTACTAAGTGGCCTAAAATCGCCGCCATTTTTTCTGCTTCACCATTAATTATATATTCTGCCGCATCCATTTCAATTTTTAAGGTGGGTTTATTGCTTGCCTGTTGTATCGCAACGTCTTTTAATACTTTAGAAAGTTTTATGTTTGATGCTTTGCTCGTACCCGTATTACCTTTTTTAAGTTGCGCCAATAAATGGTCAATTTTTTTTACTACATTTTCTAGCGTTTCAATAGAGTCATCAATAAATTCAGGATTCCTTTTATGTTTTTCTGAGTTTTTTACAATAAGAGATATTTGTGCCACCAGGTTTTTTAAATCATGTACTAAAAATGCAGAAAATCGATTATATGCCTCAAATTGCCTAGCTCGACTTAGATTATCGCTAGCCTGGGTTAAAGCCAGTGCATTGGCTAATTGCATGCCTACAGTTTTAAGTAGATCATGATCGTCCCAGTCAATTAATCGTGGCACTCTAGGCTCTGTCAATACCACAAAACCTTCTAAACTAGTTTGTTGGAATAAGGGAACAATTAACCAAATCTTGTCTACATCAGTATGCCACTTTTCCAATCCAGAATTTTCATAAATATCGGGGTCATTAAAATATTCAACAAAGTCTATAACCCATTGCTTTTTTGAAAAAAAGTGTATCAAAGATTCATTTTTTGAAATAACTGTTCGCGTCAATAGCTCTAAATTTTGCTCTGCAGCAAGATAATAATCACCCTGTTCATTTTTCACCCAAATCCCACCACCAGAACTATCGACCAGCTTTGACAAAGTATTAATTATAAAATTCGATAAATCATCCAGTGAAGTTAAATTGGCAAGATTTTTACTGAGTTTTATCCATTCATCTCGGTAATCATAACGGTGTTGAAAAAGATGTTTACTAAAATAAACTTTTGCCAGGGCTCTTATTTTTCCAGAAATAAAAAAAGTCAGTAATAAAATAATCGCTAAAAAAATAAAACTTATTTGAGCAATGGCACCCCAGCTACCGCCATAGACTTTAATGTAATAGCCTGCCAGAGACATGAGTAGAAGATAGGAGCCGGCACCCAGTAATACTGTGGTATGAAAAATTAACTTGTTGGATACTTGAAGTCTGATCTGGTCTTTAGTCAAACGCTTTAATGAGACGGCAATCATCGGTACAATGAGTGCGTTGATAAAGCCCCTGGCCTCCCATAAAGACATATCGAGCACAGAAAACAACAGTGCTTTGCTATACAGAACAAAATCAAATGCGAAAACTGATGCAAGCCCTAAGCATATAAATTTTATCGCCCAGCGCTGTTCTTGAAGAGCATTGCGATATAATTGCTCAATCAGAATCAAGCCAAGTAATGAAAAGCCAATATGTACAAAGGGACGAAAATCAAACCCTATTAATTGCTGAAAGTAATAGCGTAAATTTGAAAAGCTTTCCAGGATAACAATACTTATTGTTATTAATATGATACATGGAGCTCGCCAAGAGTGGCGCATTAAAAAATATGGCTTATTAAATTGCTGGCTTGATATTAAAACAGCTAACAAAAAGAACCAGCTTAAATTGCGTATTGATTCTATGGGAAAACTGTCTTGTATATAAGACTCACTGTTTTGTATTATATAAACAGTATAGGCTGACCATAAAAATGAAGCTGTGCCTGCAATAAAGGCTGGAATTGCAAATGGATTATTCTTGACTTTAATTAATAATAGACATAGCAACAATAAATAACTTATTGTTGAAGTGGCATAACTATAGAAGGCAAAAATTTCCAATTTATTTCTCTTTGTTTGATAAAGAGTTCGGAGTGATGAAACACTAAAATAACAGCTTTTCTAATTATAAACGATAGCTTAAATTAAATGACTTATTGTTTTTTAAATTAGGAATGCACATAGAATAAGTTTGATGGTTTCTGAAGCAAACTGTTTTCTGTCTGTTTCTTATTTCAGTAAATGTTAGCCTAAATCTTTTGCTAGCCAAGGACCTATGATTTGACTGACAGATAGAGGTAGCCGTTTCCAGGCTGCTATAAAAATCTGATATTTTGGGTTTAAAGGGTTGATGTCAGGAATTGTGCTGGAGTTAACCAAATAAAATTCATAATAAAGAGGCTTGGGCTCAAAGCCCCAATGTCTTTTGAATCTATAAGACCCTGTACCCTCTTTACTCCTACCATAATCAAAAATCCTTATGCCTTTGTCAACAGCTCGACGCATGACTTCCCAGTACATGAAATCATTGCCTTGAACTGTCCGCGCATGATGAGTACCCCCTCCATAATAGGGTAATACTTCATCTTTGAAATAAAAATTCATGACACTGCCTATCAATTGATTTTGCTTATCTACAATTGTTAGTATTTCACATTGCTCTTTAAATACCTGTTTTAATAAGCTGAAATATTTTTTAGTAGATACTGGGGTTCCCAAGTTTCTGACACTTTCTGAATAAGCTTGATAAAAACGATCGATGTTCTCGTCTATTTCACTACTTAGTCCTGCTTTTATTCCCTTTCTAATCATTGCTCTTTGTTTGCGAGGAATGGCTAGCATATTCTTTTCTATATCACTATCCAGCTCTTTCCTGAAAGTAACATAGAGCTCTTTGTATGGACGTTCAGGAGTCACTTGCGTCCTATTCCTCATTTCCAGATAATCTACCTTCAATTGTTCAGCTAATCGACGAGCTTCATCATCCAATTCAGCATAAGATATATCATCTTCAGCAATAATTCCGCCGTACACACAAAATGCAGTAGAGATGAGCGCATTGCCAAAGAGTAAACTGTTAATATGCACTAAGGGCAAAATACCGGTTATTTTTCCCTTTTGTTCACTGTACAAAAAATAGGTTTGATGGCCAAAAGCTTTTTCAACAACCTCTTTCCAGCCTGCTTTATGAAAAAAACTAGTTTTGCTAGAGTTGTTAACAAATTTATCCCAACTTGTTATTGTGGAATCATCAAGTGTTTTAATCATTGGTAAAAATATGCTCCATGGTGTCCCATTGAAAATCGCTTAACAATTTATGAATGCGCGATTCCATTTTATGTAAATTCAAATAGTGCCTAAACCGGGTTTTTAAATTAATGCTACTTTGCTTTGGTTGATTTGGATCAATTTCCCACGGATGGAAGTAGAAAATTGATGACTGGTTTTCCTGATTAATTTTCTTCAGAGCCCACTTTGAAAAAAAATAGGGGTAAAACCTAAAAAAACCACCGCCTCCACAAGGAAAATTCTTTTTGCCCATTTTAATGGTGGTAATAGGAATTTCCAGAAAATCCGAGTTTTTTATAGGTTTGTAACAAAAACGTGGGGCATCAGGAATGCCATATAGATCATGTTTTACTGGATAAATACTTGAGCTATATTTAAATCCTTCTTCAGCTAAAAGTTGATGTGCCCAGCTATTATTATCCGTATTGATAGAATAACTGGCAGCACGATAACCATTGACTGGATACCCCGACAAGTCTTCCAAGATTTTTTTTGTACGTTTAATATCCGATCTAAACTGTTCCGGTG
>CAZNGU010000140.1:0-6085 GCA_964572325.1 uncultured Methylomarinum sp. | reverse complement strand
GGACAAAAAGGCAAGTAAGGTGGGTGGGTTATTTGTTTCCAGTTGCCTAAGTACAAATAAAAATTATCCATGCAGGCAAAACATAAAACACTGATGATCCAGGGCACAACCTCAGATGCTGGGAAAAGCACTTTAGTCACAGCTTTATGCCGTTTTTACTATCGTAAAGGCCATAAAGTGGCACCTTTTAAGCCACAAAATATGGCGCTTAATAGTGCAGTCACCATCGACGGCGGAGAAATTGGCCGGGCACAGGCTGTTCAGGCAGCTGCCTGTGGTTTAGAGCCACATACCGATATGAACCCCGTTTTATTAAAACCGGCCTCTGATAAAACAGCCCAGGTCATTATTCATGGTAAAGCTCTGAACAATCAGTCAGCTCAACAATATCATGATTATAAAAAACACGCCATGCAAGCTGTTTTAGTATCCTATCAACGCCTGCTTAAGCAATACCCGTTGATTATAGTTGAAGGCGCAGGAAGCCCGGCAGAAATTAATTTGCGGGAAGGTGATATCGCCAATATGGGCTTTGCCGAAGCCGTCGACTGCCCTGTTATTTTAATCGCCGATATTGATAAAGGTGGGGTTTTTGCTCATATTGTGGGTACCCTTGAATTACTCTCAAAGACTGAACAAAAAAGAATTATTGGTTTTGTCATCAATCGTTTTCGAGGTGATATTGCCTTGCTGCAACCGGGCATAGACTGGTTAGAACAACGCACTGGAAAACCGGTATTTGCGGTACTGCCTTATTTACATGATTTTTATCTGGATGCTGAAGATTCAATTGCACGGACAGATGATAAAAACAAACAAAAAAATAGTTTCAATATTGTCATCCCTGTTTTTCCTAGAATCAGCAATCATACTGATTTTGACCCTCTTCTTTTACACCCAAATCTATCTGTAGAATTTGTTAAGAATCCTGAAAAATGTAGTGCCGCTGATTTAATTATTCTACCCGGCAGCAAATCTGTTCTGGCTGATTTACGCTGGCTTAAAGAAATGGGCTGGGATAACTTTATAAATAAGCATTTACGATATGGGGGGAAATTAATAGGCATTTGTGGAGGTTATCAAATGCTGGGAAAAACGATTCATGATCCCGAAGGGATTGAAGGTAAATCAGAGTCGGCTATCGGCTTGGGTATTCTCGACATGGAAACTCGCTTACAGCGTGAAAAAAAATTAAAAAGAGTCAGCGGAGTTTTATCTTTGCAAAATACGCCAGTTACTGGCTATGAGATACATATGGGAATCACAACAGGTTTGGCATTAAATAACCCAGCGATAAGAATAGATGGAAAGGCAGAGGGTGCATTTTCTGAAGATAATTTAGTGATGGGTACTTATCTACATGGCTTGTTTGATTTACCCAAAGCCAGCCAGGCAATACTCAACTGGGCAAGTTGTGTGATAACAGAGGGCGTTGACCTGGATCAAATGCGCGAAGCAGGCATCAATTTATTAGCCGATACTTTGGAAGATCACTTTAATTTTTCCTTATTGGATGAACAACTGCATTTATAAATATTAATCCATTGAGCTCATACCATGCTTCATTACCCCTACCATAATGGCTATATGTGCCAGTTCGGCAATACTGCTTATTTTTAATTTTTTCTTAATCTGAGTCGAATAATTTGCTACCGTTTTATAACCTAGACAGAGTTCATCGGCTATTTTATGTACCGTTAAACCTTTTGCCAACAAACTGAATATATCAAACTCTCGCGCTGAAAATGTTTCTATAATGTTCTGATAATCATTCTCGGATGTTTGATTACTTACTTCTTTAAGTAAGCCATGCTCTATATACTCCTGCCCCTGCATAATACAACTAATAGCTTCTGTTAATATTTCCGGCGCACTATTTTTAGTAATATAACCTTTTGCCCCTGCAGCCATAGCTCGGTTGATATAAACCAGCTCATCATGCACACTAAAAACCAGAATTCTGACACTTTTATCCCGTTGCATGATACGTTTTATAGTTTCTAAACCCCCAACCCCGGGCATGGATAAATCCATAACAATAATATCCGGTTGGTATTTTTGCTGCAATTGAATAACTTGCTCACCCCGATCAGCTTCTGCGATAACCTCAATATGGGTGGCTGTATCTAACAATAACTTAAAGCCAGCCCTCACTACCGCATGGTCGTCAACCAGTATTACTGTTATTTTACTGTTCATTGTAAAAGCTACCCTAAAGGAATTTGCGCTGTGATTTTCATACCTGCATTCATTTGAGACTGTATTTTAAAAATGCCGCCCAAGAGCTTTATTCTTTCTTCCATACCAAGTAAACCAAACCCAGAGACCACACGATCCAGATCACATCCTTGACCATCATCACTAATCAATAACTGCAAGCAAGCTGGTTCTGCCCTGATCTCTAATCTAATTGTAACGTGGCTCGCCTGTGCATGGCGGATAATATTGGTTAGGCTTTCCTGAATCACTCTAAAAACCTGTATCAAAATAGCCGGATTTATTTTGTCTATTGCCTCATCACAATACAAGCTAAAAGAAGGGCTAGAGTTTTTATTCGTCCAATGCTGTAATAAATCTTCCACTGTGGCTTTTAAGCCTAGTTCTGTCAACATCAAAGGATGTAATTGCTTCATCATTGATCGCACGACCGACACCAAATGATCACAAATTTCAATAATAGAAGCGGTAATTTTTGAGGTATCAGATTTTTCATGCGCCGCAGTAACTGCCATAACTTTTATAGCAGTCAATGACTGCCCAAATTCATCATGTAATTCCTGCGACAAGCGCTGTCTTTCTTCCTCCTGGATTTTCAGTGAATGCTGGGTTAATGCCCGGTTTTGTTTCTGTGTACTGTCCAGAACAGCGGTCATATGATTAATGGCTGAGGCTATTTCATCATATTCCTGTGTCACAAAAAATGGTAATTTTTTCTGATAATCCCCTGTTTCAATACGTTTTAGGTGTTCGACAATAGATTGAATGTCGCGTAGCGTTTTATTAAAAACCAAACGAACCGAAAGAAAAGACAATAAAACCAATAGTAAGAGTGTGGTAAAAAATGCAATACTTTCTTGCCAGACCTCTGCAACCTCATCCATAGGATTAGCCTCTATAATAAGCGTCAGCACCTTGTTATCAAACGTATTGATTTGATACTCTGCTTCTGGGTATTCACTGACAACCAAATTAACAAACCAGTCAGGTGCTATTTTTTGTTTAGAAAGGGGCTGCTGCCGAGTAATGTCGATAATCTCGCCAGAAGCCGTTTTTAACTGAATCGTTAAATGTCTTGTTTGTTCTAAACTACTCAAACGAAACATCCAGTCTGTCTGATGAATTTTACTTGTTCCAATACCTATTTTAGTCAGTTGCAAGGCAAGATTTATGGAAGAGTCCACTTCTTTAGCAATCGATTGCCGTGCTTGAAAAATACTTATAGTCCCTCCTATTAATAAGACACACAATGAAATCAATAGAATTCTGACACTAATTTGATACCGTAAACTCATTAGGAAAATTTCCTTTTTTTTGCGACTACTCCAGTCGTGATGTAAAAAATGCTATCTTATTATCTTATAAAAATAACTTTGAGATTGCGATGAAAAAAGTTGTACAAGCTTTGCTTCCTTTGTTGTATACCCTTTTAATCAACAATGCAGTGGCCGAACAAAATATCATTGAGTTAGATACCCTCGAAGTATTTGCAGTTACTCCCTTGTCCGGAAGTGGTATATCCATAGACAAAATACCGAGCAATGTACAAACGGTTAATTCCAAGCAGTTACAGGAGGCACAAAGTATCTCATTAGCTGATTATATGAATCGTTATCTTTCAGGTGTAAATATTAATGAAGCACAAAACAATCCCTTACAACCCGATATTTATTATCGCGGCTTTGTTGCCTCGCCCCTGTTGGGTTTACCACAGGGCTTATCAGTCTATGTCAACGGCGTTCGTTTTAATGAGCCCTTTGGAGACACGGTTAATTGGGATTTAATTCCTCAAGGCGCTATTGAGTCAATGAGTCTGGCACCTGGATCCAATCCCCTGTTTGGTTTAAATACCTTAGGGGGAGCAATTTCTCTAAAAACCAAAACAGGATTCTCAGCACCAGGACATCAATTAGAAGTATCTGGAGGATCCTGGGAACGCCATTCGGAGGAATTATCCAGTGGCTGGAATAATGGAACCTGGGGTTATTTTATTGACTTGAATCATTTTGAAGAAAATGGTTGGAGAGACTTTTCCCCAACTGAAGCTAATCGGGTTTTCGGCACATTAAGCTGGCGTGGTAATAGAGGTGAACTGGATCTAACACTTGGAGCAAATGATAATAATTTGCAAGGAAATGGTGCTGTACCTATCCAGTTACATAGACAACAACGTAAAGCCATTTTCACTTACCCCGATCAAACCATAACGCGCATGTTTTTTTCTGAGCTATCGGGCTTATTCGACCTAACTGATACTGTCCAACTAAATGGCAATGCCTATTTTCGCCAGAACCGGATAAAATCATTTAATGGTGATGATAGTGATTTTGGGTCTTGCCCAACTGACGATAGCTTAATTTGTGATGAATCAGACGAACTAGCTGAAAACTTGCAGGGCAATAATATTTTGGTTACTGATCTCTATGGTGGTCTGAACCCAGACACAACCCTGGGTGCCACCAATAATTTTGGCCAAACCTTTATGCGAAGCACAGGGGGTACTATTCAAACCACCATTACTGAAGATTTATTTGGCCATCAGAACCATTTTGTGTTTGGCGCAGCTTATGACCTTGCCAATGTCCATTTTGAATCCAATACCGAACTGGGATTACTGACTAACGACCGAGGTACAACAGCTAGTGGTATTTTTATAAAAGATGCCAACGTAAGATTAAATACCGAAACTGAAACCTATGGCTTTTATTTGAGCAATAGTTTTTCGGTTACCGATGCTTTAACTATCACTTTGGCAGGACGATATAATCACACAACTATTACCCTGAAAAATCAATTTATCGATGGCGAAGACAAACTTAGCGGCAAACATAGCTTTGAACGATTCAACCCGTCTGCGGGATTCACCTATCAATTAACAGATGGCCTGGGTTTTTATGGTAATTACAGTGAATCATCACGGGTACCGACCCCTGTAGAATTAAGTTGTGCCGATGAAAACGACCCCTGTAAATTGCCTAATGCTTTTGTCGCTGACCCCCCTTTGAAACAAGTTGTTGCTAAAACCTGGGAAGCAGGCCTAAGAGGTGATTTGAATGACCTTATGAGTCAGGGTGAGTTGAACTGGAATCTAGGTTTTTTCCATACCACCAATCATGATGATATTATTTTTAACCGAGGCGGAGACAGTATTAGCGAAGGGTTTTTCAGTAATATAGGCCAAACCCTAAGATATGGTGTTGAAACGGGGTTTACAGCTAATGTTCCCACCTTGTTCAGCTCTATAGATGATTGGCAATTCTCCACTAACTACACCTATTTAAGAGCACGTTTTCTTGATGGTTTTACTATTCAAAACCCCTTAGATTTAAACAGTGATGTAGGCGTCAATGTAAAAAAAGGTGATCGCATTCCAGGTTTGCCAGAACATATTTATAAAGCATCAGTGTCAGTAGACTTGTGGCAGCGCTGGACAATAGGAGTGGATGCACAATACAGTGGCAACCAATTTTTTAGAGGCGATGAAGCAAATATAACTAACCCCTTAGGTGCTTATTGGCTATTTAGCGCGAGAACAGAATTGATGTTAAATAAACATATTTCTTTATTTGCAAAAGTTGATAACATTTTTGACAGGGATTATAAAACCTTTGGTGTATATGCCGATGCATCTGAAGTACTCGGTGATGACTTTGATAATGGCCGCTTTGTTTCACCGGGTATGCCTAGAGCCGGCTGGGTAGGTATTAGACTTTCTATTTAAAGTTTCGAAAAAATAAAGTTTATTAGTAGCCCGTATGAAACCAAGTGTAATACGGGGATAATACACAATGCTGTTGACTTAAGCCCTCTCCAAAGGGAGAGGATGGGATGGGGGAATAATATTGAGGAAAAACAACTTTTTATTACC
>CAZNGU010000139.1:0-6096 GCA_964572325.1 uncultured Methylomarinum sp. | reverse complement strand
AACCATGTATTGTCTCTTTATTTTATACCTGTATAGTAATACTCAAGAGCAAAAGATTTAATAAAACTGAATTTAGACTTGTTTTAGTCGTACAGCTAAAACTTTGCCTCAAAATGCAGAAATTTATTAAACCTTATTGCCTTCATTTCACTACCTCCATAGTGATGTATACCAAGCAAATCCCCTTTATAAATTGCTTGGCTTTGTGAACTCTTTTTTGCAGGAGGGCATTAAAGAGTTCTTTTTTTTTAAGCATTACAGGGTGTCTCTAAATATTTCGAATTTTTTGTTCGAGTTCAAGGCGGATCACTTTATTGAACCGCAGTGTATATGGATAATCTGAAGAACGTAGAAAATTATCCAATGCATAAATTGGACAAAAAGGTAATTTTAGAGCGATCCTACAATTAAAGGAAAAACTATGACTACATTTCCCATTGACCTTAGCGCTTATCAACGTATTTCATTAGACCCTAGCGTTTCAACATTAACGACAGAACAAAAATCAGCTTTGCAGGCAAATATTCAGCTATGCCGCGATGCTATTATTTTCTTTACTTCTACAGGTGCTGCCAGAGGCGTCGGTGGTCATTCTGGCGGGCCTTACGATACGGTACCAGAAGTGATGATTATGGACGCCTTGTTTCGTGGCTCGTCTGACAAATTTGTTCCGATTTTTTTTGATGAAGCAGGCCACCGTGTGGCAACACAGTATTTAATGTCAACTTTAAATGGTGACTTACCTGCTGAACGCTTAATGGAATATCGTGCTGCACATTCACATCTTCCAGGCCATCCGGAATTAGGTTTTACCCCCGGGGTAAAATTTAGCTCTGGCCGCTTGGGACATATGTGGCCTTATGTAAACGGTGTGGCTATAGCAAACCCAGCAAAAACATTATTCTGCCTGGGATCTGATGGATCACAACAAGAGGGAAATGATGCAGAGGCTGCTCGATTAGCCGTAGCGCAAAACCTGAATGTTAAATTATTGATTGATGATAATGACGTAACGATTGCCGGACATCCCTCGGATTATTTAAAAGGGTGCAGTACGGCTGAAACGCTAAGAGGCCAAGGTGTTACAGTATTAGAAGGTGATGGAGAAGATATAGATGGTTTATATCAACGAATTTGTGAAGCGGTTAATACCGATGGACCGGTAGCCGTTATTAACAAACGCCCCATGTGTCCAGGTATTGAAGGCTTGGAGGGTACTACTCATGGTCATGATGTCATTTCTGTTGACTTGGCATTGAATTATCTTGAAGCTAATAATCAGCAAGCTGCTGCAGATTTGCTTAGAACCATTGAAGCTCCCAAACAAGATAAAGACTTTTTAGGCTCAAGTGATACATGGAATGCTAACCGAGCTGTATTTGGTGATGCGGTAGTCAATATTCTGAGTAAAATGTCTAAAGCGGAAAGAGTTGAAAAAGTCCGTGTTATTGACAGTGATTTGGAAGGCTCCTGTGGTTTGATTACCATTCACAAAGCAAACCCTGAAGTCTTTATTGCTTCCGGTATTATGGAGCGTGGAAATTTCTCAGCCGCTGCCGGTTTTGGTATGGAAGCAGGCAAGCAGGGGATTTTTGGAACATTCAGTGCCTTTTTGGAAATGACTATTTCAGAAATTACTATGGCGCGTTTGAATAACTCCAATGTACTGAGTCATTATTCACATTCTGGTATTGATGATATGGCAGATAATACCTGCCATTTTGGTTTAAACAGTATGTTTGCTGATAATGGTTTAAGTGATGGCTATCCAACCAATCTTTATTTTCCAGCAGATATGCATCAAATGAATGCCTGTCTGGATAGTATATTTTTTGATCCGGGTTTGCGCTTTGTATTCTCAACACGTTCTAAAGTACCGGGCATTCTTGACACGGATGGCAATGATTTTTATGCTGGCGATTATAAATTTGTACCCGGTAAAGATGAGGTGATCCGCGAAGGGACACAAGGATATGTGGTGAGCTTTGGTGAAACCTTGTACCGGGCACTGGATGCAGTCGAACGTCTTAAACAGGAAGGTATTGATGTAGGCTTAATTAACAAGCCAACATTAAATGTTATTGATGAAGATATGCTGGCTAAATTAGGGGCATCACCGATGGTTTTAGTGGTTGAATCATTTAATCAGAAAACCGGTTTGGGCAGTCGTTTTGGTACCTGGTTATTGGAGCGTGGCTTTTCACCTAAGTTTGCCCATATTGGCACGCATAAGGAAGGTTGTGGTGGCTTATGGGAGCAATTCCCTCATCAGGGGATTGATCCAGCGGGTATTATGGCTAAAGTTAAAGAGCTTATTTAAGCAGACTGTTCTCGTTCCCACGTTCCGCGTGGGAACGCATTGAGTGACGCTCTCGACAATTGCTCCTGCGTTGTGCTACTTTACGCCATCCTTGGCGTTATGCGTCACGGGACGCAGAGCGTCCTAATATGAGTTCCCACGGAGACCGTGGGAACTAGAGGGCTAATGAACAGCCAGCATATTATCCAGCGATTTTTTAGCTAAAACTGCATCTTCGGGAACAACAGAGATTTGATTAACTATATGCCCTGCTACCAGATTTTCCAGCACCCAGGCTAAATGCTGGGGATCTGTTCTAAACATGGTTGAACACATGCTCAGAGTGGATGACATGAAATGCACGTTTTTACCCTGTGCTTTACACTCTTCATGTAAACGATTGACCAGGTTTAATTCAGTAGCAACCAACCAGCGTGTATTATCTTCTGCCTCTCGTACCACTTTAAGTATATTCTCGGTTGAACCAATATAATCAGCTTTTTCACAAACCTCAAAACAGGCTTCCGGGTGGGCGATGACTTTTGTTTCCGGATATTTCTTTTTGAACTCATCAATATGTTCGGGTTGAAAAACCTGATGAACCGAACAAAAGCCTGACCATAAGATAATCTTAGCGTCTTTAATTTGCTGTTCTGTCAAGCCTCCCATGGGTTTAGTGAAATCCCAGACGACCATTTTTTCCATGGGGATTCCCATTAAATGCCCTGTAGTTCTACCTAAATGCTGGTCGGGGAAAAACAGTATTTTTTCTCTTTTAGCAAAACTCCATTCCAGAATTTTCTGTGCATTGGAAGAGGTACAAACAATACCCTCATGCTTGCCACAAAATGCTTTCAAGTCAGCTGCTGAATTAATATAAGTGACCGGTGTAACTTCATTATCTGGATCAATCACTTGGGATAATTCATCCCAGCATTTTTGTACATTAGTGGCATTAGCCATATCCGCCATGGAACAGCCAGCGGCTAAATCCGGTAAAATTGCAATTTGTTCTGGTCGAGAAAGAATATCAGCGACTTCTGCCATAAAGTGTACGCCACAAAAGACGATGTATTCAGCTTCTGACTCAGCCGCTTCTCTGGACAGTTTTAAGGAATCACCACTAATATCAGCATGTTTAAATACTTCGTTGCGTTGATAGTGGTGGCCTAAAATAATACAGCGCTTACCTAGTTTTTTCTTGGCAGCAATAATGCGGGCATCGCATTCCTCGTCATCAAGTAATGCGTAGTTTTGGATAGGTAATGAAGTCGCTGTCATTAGGGTTTCTCATTATTAGTTGCAGCTATTCAGCAAAACAAATAGGCTGAATAGCTGCTATTAATTAAGCTGGCTTGGCTTCTTGCTTTCCAGAAGGATTGCGTAATTTAATACCTAATTCACGCAATTGTGTATCATCCACTTTGGCAGGTGCATCAATGAGTGGGCAAGCTGCTGTTTGCGTTTTAGGAAATGCAATAACATCTCTGATTGAACTGGATCCGGTCATTAACATAACCAGTCTGTCCAGGCCAAAAGCAACGCCGCCATGTGGAGGGCAGCCATATTTCAAGGCGTCTAATAAAAAGCCGAATTTCTCTCGGGCTTCCTCTTCTCCAATACCCAAAATTTCAAATACTTTGGATTGCATATCCGTTTTATTAATACGGATTGAACCGCCGCCTAATTCAGTACCGTTTAAGATTAAATCGTAGGCGCGTGACAAGGCTTTGCCTGGATTGGCCTCAAGTTCCTCAATAGAACAGCTGGGCGCAGTAAAGGGGTGGTGAATGGCATTGAAACGCTGGTTTTTTTCATCCCAGTCAAACATAGGGAAATCAATTAACCATAAAGGTGCCCATTGCTTTGTTAGCAAATTACGATCCAGGCCAATTTTGACTCTTAAGGCACCCATGGCTTCGTTAACAATATTGGCTTTATCTGCGCCAAAGAAAATTAAATCTCCTGTTTTTGCATTGGTTTTAGCCAATACTTTTTCCCAGACATCGGCAGGGGCATATTTAACAATAGGGGATTGCAAGCCTTCTAGTCCGCCATCTCTATCATTGACTTTAATATAAGCCAGACCTCTTGCACCATAAATACTGACAAATTTGGTTAAAATGTCTATCTCTTTACGGGTCAGGCTAGCGCCATCTGGAATTTTTAACGCAACAACACGGCCATTTTCATCATTGGCAGGGCCTGAGAACACTTTAAAATCCACGGCTTTCATTTCATCAGCAATGTCTACTAATTCCAGTGGAATACGTAAGTCTGGCTTGTCAGAGCCATAACGCTGCATCGCCTCCTGGTAAGTCATAACCGGGAATTTATCACCTAAATCGACATCAATTACCTCGGAAAATAACTGGTGAATCATTTTTTCCATGATCTCCATGATATTATCTTCACTCATGAAGGATGTTTCAATATCCAACTGGGTAAACTCGGGTTGTCTGTCTGCTCGCAAATCTTCATCCCGAAAACAACGCACAATTTGATAATACTTATCCATACCGGCAATCATCAGCAACTGTTTATAGAGCTGTGGTGATTGCGGTAAGGCAAAAAAAGCATTTTCATGGGTACGACTAGGAACAATATAATCCCGGGCACCTTCTGGTGTTGCTTTGGTCAGAATAGGTGTTTCAATCTCAAAAAATTCCTTATCATCCAGGAAATTTCGCAAATGCCGGGTTACATCTCTGCGGACACGCATTTTTTTCTGCATTTCTGTGCGACGAAGATCAATATAGCGATAACGCAAACGCATTTCTTCGTTGACTTCAATTTCGCTTTCAATCGGGAAAGGCGGTGTCTCGGATTCATTAAGTACTTCGACATGGCTGACCAGCACTTCAATTTCACCGGTTTTCATATTCGGGTTGACAGTGCCTTCTAGGCGATCTCTAACGGTACCTTCAATTCTTAATACATATTCACTGCGTACACTTTCGGCAATCGCAAAGGTTTCTGCTGCATCGGGATTAAAAACCACCTGTACCAAGCCTTCACGATCTCTAAGATCAATAAAAATAACACCGCCATGATCTCGGCGACGATGAACCCAGCCACATAAAGCTACGGTTTCACCTAGTTGTTGTTTGTTTATTACTCCGCACATGTGCGTACGCATAGCTACTCTCTATTAAATAATGTAAGGATGGGTGGTTAAACTTATCTTCGGGGTTTAGTGGCTACAGCCACTACCACAATTGTGTTTGGCCGGTTTTTTTGATTCCGTTTTGGCGGCAGGCTCTTTTTTCTTGGAACCACCTTTAAAATCAGTTTCATACCAGCCATTGCCTTTTAATCTAAAACCTGCTGCTGAAATCTTTTTCTTCAATTCCGGTTTTTTACATGCAGGACATACAACTAATGGTTCAGCACTCATTTTTTGTAATGCTTCATGCTCGTTTCCACAAGCCTGACATTGATATTCATAAATAGGCACGAGACCTCCAAAAAATCTAAAATAACTTTATTAATGAGGGCTAAAATTCAATTTTTCAAGCACCTTGTAATAGAATAAGGGAACTATTTTAATTGAAAATGACAAAAAATGGATAAATTAACACTGATTCAGCCTGATGACTGGCATTTACATGTAAGAAAAGGAGAGATTCTTAAAACGGTTATTGCCCATACAGCGAGCCAGTTTGCCCGAGCAATTATTATGCCTAACTTGCAACCGGCTGTTTCTACTGTAGATGAGGCCTTATTATATCGTGAAGAAATACTTCAGGCATTGCCTTCTGGATCAAGTTTTGAGCCATTGATGACTTTATATTTAA
>CAZNGU010000138.1:0-6120 GCA_964572325.1 uncultured Methylomarinum sp. | reverse complement strand
CCGCAAATCGTCCGTTCCGGCTTAAAAGCAAAGCGTCCCTGCCCTGCTTTTAAACTCTCCACTCCCGAATTGCTCAACTACGTGGCTACTGTAAGCCCACAAAAGCCGTCCTTGGCTGTTCGGTACAGGCATCCATGCCAGTACCGCTGTAACGCCCGCCTAACTGCTTAACCAAGTTTAATCCTGGCTGAAAGTTTGCTTTCCCTGCGCATCCTGCAATCCCTAGTTCGGGCTTCCCTGCCCTTGCCTATTACACTATATGTCATCATTCAATATGATATGGTATGATTTAATACCATATCATATCATACCGCTACTGTTAGACTATGCATGAACTAAGAGACGAAGAACTATACGAGGCCATAGAATACGCCAGAAATATTGATGAAGAAACGGGTAGGTCAATTATGGAAACTTTCCAGACCGAACAACCTGCCCTAGCCCAAACCATCTTTAATATATTCCCTACTCTGATAGCGCAGCAGAATCAGGAAATGGCAAATGTATTTATGGAATTAAGCTTTGATACGCTTTGCGTATTTCAACATGCTTTTGGCCATGCACCGACACAAACAGAAGAATGGTTGGAACGACAAGCTGCCCTCCTCGATGCTGAATTTCAAGCATTGATACCTGATAACCAGATGACCCCTAAAATCAGAGAAAAACTACAAAGCCGATTTTCTGAACGTGCATTTAATGAGGTCACACAATTGAGATTGATTGAGATAATGAATGAATCTATTGATGATTATGCTTCTGAGAGTACAAATCGAGTACCTTTTATAAAGTTCACTCAAACCATGATATTTACCGTGATTCGCTTGTTTAGCAACCTTTATAGTCAACCAGAAAATAAGTAATATGAAATGGTATGATATGATTCCATACCATACTGTATGAAATAGGATGAAATGATATGATTATTTTAATTGGTGGTGAGAAAGGGGGCACGGGTAAAACCACCATTGCAACCAACCTGGCCGCCATGAGAGCTTTAGCGGGTCGCGATGTATTATTGATTGATACCGACCCTCAAGGCAGTGCGAATTATTGGGCGCAGAGCAGAGATGACGAAGGCATTACTCCACGCGTAGCCTGTATTCAAAAATTCGGCAAAGGATTACCTAAAGAGGTTAAGGATTTATCAGGCCGATACGAGGACATTATTATTGATGCAGGTGGTCGTGATTCTGTTGAATTGAGATCGTCATTAGTTGTTGTCGAAAAAGCTTTTATTCCAATCCAGCCATCCCAGTTCGATATATGGACATTAAACCAGATGAATGAATTAGTGGAAACTTCAAAAGGGTTTAACCCTGACATTCAAGCAAAAGTAATTATTAGCAGATCATCAACTAACCCATCAGTGCATGAATCCGAAGAAACAGGGAAATTACTTGATGATTTTTCAAATCTAGGATTAGCCAACATATTAATTAGAGATCGTATTGCTTACCGTAAAGCAGCAAAAGATGGTTTGGCTGTAACTGAATTAAAACCTAAAGACCCAAAGGCGATTAGCGAAATGGAAAATCTGTACAAAGAGGTGTTTGGCAATGAGTGAATTAAAAAGTAGACCACCTATGAAAAAAACACCTAATTTAGATGATTTTATCTCTGGAGCTGAAGAAAAAACAGCGCCAAAAAAAACGCTGCATAAACGTAATTCAGTTTACCCATGGGAAGATTCAAATGTCCGTGAAGATGTAATAAAGCCTTATAATTTAAGATTACCAGAACCCTATTTACTAAAACTAAGATATATTGCTGAACATACGCCAGATAGTATGCATAAATTTTGCATGACGATTCTTGGAAAAGAAATAGACAAAAAAATAAAGGAGCTAACAAAGTAGTATGATATGAAATGGTATCATATCATACTATATCAATTGATATTATTCCCTGTCCCTTTGGTGGCAGGTGATTACATTTCTATTGCTAATCAACTAAATATAAATACGATTACCATTATTGGTGAAACTCACAAGCATCCTGAATCAATAACACTGTTTCAATCACTAATATCTAACCATTTAAAACAAAATAAATGCCTTACCGTTGGACTGGAGATTGCAAGCAACCAGCAGACAAAAATTGACCAAATAAAGCAGGGTAGGGCGGCTGTATCTGATATAAAAATACCATCAATGATTGATCATCCACCATATAGAATGATGATTAGTAACTTGGTTAAACTTCAGAAACAAAATAGTTGCTTAAAACTTATTGCTATTGATGCTGGCGATGATATTAACCTGGGCCGTGATGTATGGATGGCCATTAAATTAGCCGAGCAAATAGGAAAAACGCCTGTTTTGGTTTTATTGGGTAATATTCATTCACTGAAAAAGGTTAATTGGGACTTATCAATGACCAAAGGATCACCTTATGTTGCAGAGATTCTTGTCTCTCAAGGTTATACCGTTAGGAGCTACCCTCAGATTTGGGCGAATGATCAATGTAAGATTAAGAATCAGTTTATTTCTGAAGATGACTCTAAGCTTCCCACTTTGCTGAATAATTCATTTATCTCATTACTTAATGCTTTTGATTTTAAGAATACAGAAGGTGTTGTTAATGGTGCTATATTTTGGGATTGTACGTTTTAAAAAAGGCTATTTTGCACACAACCACACCTATACTCTGTGAAAACTTTAACTAATGAGCAAATAATTTCTCTTACTCCAGAACAGATAGTTACCTTTACACCAATGCAAATAAGAACATTAGAATATCGGTTAAAAAGAAATATAGCTAAACAAGGTTATATTTTAAAGAAAACTGCGTACAAATATCGAATAGGGAATGAACATGTTTTTATGCTATTAGACGAACTAGGCTGTATTCAAACAACAGGGGACTTATTTGATGTCATTGTATGGGCATTTGGAAATGATGAAAATTCCTAAGACAATCTGCATACCATTCCAATCATATCTTTACGCCTGATTATTTTTGTTAGATATGACTAGAGTGCTTCATTAAAATCAAACCAAATTTTAAACGCATAGAATTAATATGTGGCGCACCCTCAAACCAGTAATCTTGCTCTTAGTAATAATGTACACTTATCAACTTCGATAAATCCCGAAAGGGTGCGCAGTTTATTTAACCGTTCATACGGCTATCGCCCAATTCTCTCTTAGCTATCCCTGCAAGTGCGCGGTAAGCATCCATGCTAACCGCTCTGTCAGTCTTGATTTATATTCAGATACTCAGCAATATGTAAATGCGCTATCCCTGCACATCCCTGTTTATTTCCGGCTTCCCTGCCGGAAAAACGGACATCCATGCCCTAATAGGTCTTGTGGCTACGCAATTATTTTAAAACTCGCCTCCTCTTCGCTACAGCTCGAACATCGGTAGAAAAATACAAAATAAAAAAACGCAAAATGATAAACCAAAAATTGATTCCATCAAGGTAGTAGCGATAAGAATCTGTAATTGCAAAAAACCGCAATAACAGCTTCTAATCACTCTCCACCTTGACTCCATAAATTTTCGATTTCTTGTTAGAAGGCGTTTTTTCTTTTTATATTTTTTCTTTTTTTAAATTGTGCGTTTTTAGAGTGCTGCTTAAATAAAATTTATTTTTTTCAATTACTTATGTTCCACATGGAACAATTTTTAGGGGGCTTTATGTCTGGTTTTATTTCGGTTTCTGGTTCTTCTCGCGGTGCTGGCTTGGTGGCTCGCCCTTTGTCTTGTGGTTGGGTATGGGCTAGGCGTTCTTTGCCTGGTGGGGCAGGGTGGTCACCGGCTCCAGCTTGTTTATTTGTTCCTTTCTCGTCCTTTGCTTTGGCTTCCGGTTTTGCACGTTCTGTTTCTGTTCTCGGTTGGCGTGTTTGGGTTCGTCCTGGTTTTGTGGGTTCGCCTGTCTGGTCAGCGTGTGGCTTGGCCGTTCCTAGGTTTACGGTTAAGGTCGCTTTACCTACAGGGCTTTCTTGTCGTGCGGCTCGCTCTTTGCTTCCGGCTTTG
Source organism: uncultured Methylomarinum sp. (assembly GCA_964572325.1). Taxonomy (GTDB): domain Bacteria; phylum Pseudomonadota; class Gammaproteobacteria; order Methylococcales; family Methylomonadaceae; genus QPIN01. Next base: position 2,136 of record CAZNGU010000138.1, on the reverse strand, counting down.
CCGTCTTTTTCTTCTCTGGCGGTGCTGGGTGTTTAGTCGTCCTGGTGTTGTGGCGGTGGCTGGTTCGCGGATTCTTTCCGCTTCCGGTTCCGCCCTGGTTGTTCGGATCACTTCGGAATTTGCAGTCCTTGGTTATTCTTTTGTTGTTGGTTGCTGTTCCGGTGCGGATGCCGCTTTATTGTCAGCTGTACCTGGTTCAATTCCTCCTTCAATGGTTCGCTGTTTTGCGGCTTTCGGTTCCAATAGCATAGGTGCTGCACCTTCATCAGAAATTGATCAAGTCTTTAGTTTCTCGGGTGTTGGTGGTTCGGTTACATGGTTGGCTGGTGGTTCTGTTTCACTCCCTTTGTGGGTTCGTCTAGCCAATAGGACTAAACGGGTTATTAATTCAGCCAATGCAGGACTATTAATATTTTTTAGTTCTCCTCGTTCGCGTGGGTCATTATTGGCTTGCCGTTGTGCCATTTCTCGCGGCCTTCCTATCCTGGCTTTTCCGGTTGGTTTTTCTAGTTCAGAATTGCCTGTTTTGGGTTCTGGTTCCTGGGTTCCATCAATGGATATAAATAGTTATTTTTGGGTTAATAACCAACAAGATATATTTACATAAATAGTTGTTTTTATTGTCTATTTATACTAAAATATGAATATATTCATATGGTTTTAAGTATAAATATAGTGCTTCTTAATTGGTCGGCTCGGGCACTTAAATAATGGAGAAACCAAAATCAACTTATCCCGTTAGTTGGCTTGTAAAACTGTTCATTTCTCAAGTAAAAAAACGGGTCATAGAATATGAATATATTCATATTTCCTTTAACTTTAAGCCTTTGGAGGTCTTATATTAGTTCAAATAGTTGATAAGCAGCGACGGGCAGTTAGCGTAGTAAAAACCGCGTTGCTGTCCGTTGGTATTAGCGGTCGTTCTGTTTGTGTTCAATCTGATAGTTGGCTGGACGAATACGGTCGCCGTGAAAATTACGCTGTATTTGTATCAGCTCCAAGTGGTAGCAATATCGAACCATATTATGAAACAGGTGAAAAATTAGTGGAGGTAGTAAGTAATGTAATTAATTCAATTCGAGGAAAAAACAGTGCTAAATCAGATGTAAATATTGAAATAGCACCGTTCTAAATACTTTTGTGTGAACTAGGGTAGCCGCCCTGGTTCGCACGGTTCCAAAATTTGCACATTGGAGTTATTAGATTATGACAACTCAAGAAACAAATCAAGTTAAGCCGCTTTTTGCATTAGGCAAAATATTTGCAACACCTGGTGCAATCGAAGCAATGAATGGTTTGGCCATACACCCAATATCTTTGCTTTGCCATCACCAATGCGGAGACTGGGGTGACCTAGATCAAGATGATAAAGAAGCAAATGATTCAGCCTTAAATACTGGATCACGTATCTTATCGGCGTATCAATATGGCCAAAAAAAGTTTTGGGTAATATCTGAAGCAGATAGGTCATTAACCACCATTCTTCTACCTGAAGAATATTAAAAACAGGTGGGGCAAGTAGCCGCTTGCCCCACTTTTTATTTAATTTGCACATTAGGAGGTTGCCATGCAATCAGCAACTCAAATAGTAGAAAGGGTTAAACCTGAAAAAAAAGAACAAGAATTAGCTGTTCTATATGCTAATCCTCTGGATCTTCCTGCAGAAACTTTTAAAGCCGGGTTAGATCGCCGTAAACAAAACAGGTCGGCTTTAATGGTCTGGGTTCGTGAGGCATTAATTGAGGGTTCCGACTTCGGAAAAATTCATGTTGTAAGCCGCAATAAATGCCAGGCGGGTAAACATTGCCAAAACCCTAACCATTTTAGCAAGCCCAGTTTATTTAAGCCTGGTGCTGAAAAAATTTGTGGGATGCTTGGGGTTACAGTTCGTTATCCGACTTTAGCCGATTATGAGCAAACAGCTTTATCTGGCACACAATTGACTCAAATCATCATCCGATGTGAAATTGTAGACGCATCAAACAGAATTATTGCTGATGGGGTAGGAGCTAGGTTATTAAGCCAGGATAACGGTGACATTAATAAATCCCTGAAAATGGCTGAAAAATCCGCACATATTGATGCAACACTACGGATGGCGGGGCTTTCTGAAATATTCACACAGGATATTGAAGA
>CAZNGU010000137.1:0-6123 GCA_964572325.1 uncultured Methylomarinum sp. | reverse complement strand
CTGAACAAAAACGCAAACATAAAGGAACCGGAGGTCGTTATGCCCAATAAAATATTAGGACTTGTTGTATTATTACTGAGTCAGACAGTTTTTTCAGCGGCAAAGATTGAGTATTGGCAAACAACGCAAGGCAGTCCGGTTTTCTTTGTGCAAAGCAAAGGTCTGCCAATGGTTGATATACGTGTGGTTTTTGATGCCGGAAGTGCCAGAGATGGAGATCAGTTTGGCATTGCCGCGCTAACATCAACGCTATTGAAAACAGGCACTGCACAATGGAATGCTGATGAAGTTGCAAAACGCTTTGAGAGTGTCGGTGCACAATTTTCTGCGGGTGTTTCCAGAGATATGGCCTGGGTATCACTGCGCACATTAACGCAGCAAAATTTATTGCAGAAATCTTTACAAACACTACACGCTATTTTAAGCCAACCGGTCTTTAATGAAGCGGATTTTCAACGAGAAAAACAAAGAACGCTAGCTGGTTTAAAGCATAGGGAAGAATCCCCGGGGGCATTGGCAAGCATGGCTTTTTTCAAGTTACTATACAAGAACCATCCTTATGCACATCCAGCCTCTGGTGTTATTGAAACAGTGTCCGGATTTTTAGTAGACGATTTGAAAGCTTTTTATAAACAATACTATGTGGCTAACAATGCTATGGTTGTTATTGTGGGTGATTTAAACAAACAACAAGCAATGAAAGTGGCTGAATCTTTAATTGTTGATTTAGCCACAGGCACAAAACCCGTTGCACTTCCTGAAGTTGGCTTACCGGGTCGGGGTGTCAAAAAGCATATTGAATTTCCATCCAGTCAGACCCATGTTTTAGCAGGATTAGTAGGTATGCATCGTAAAGATCCTGATTACTTCAGCTTGTATGTAGGTAATCATATTTTGGGTGGAAGTGGTCTGGTTTCGCAATTAGCTGAAGAAGTGAGAGAAAAAAGGGGACTGGCCTATAGTGCTTATAGTTATTTCTCTCCATTACTTAGGAAAGGGACTTTTACCATGGGCTTGCAAACTCGAAATGATCAAACCGCTCAGGCAATACGGGTTATGCAAGATACATTAAGTCATTTTGTTGAGCAAGGTCCTACAGAAAAAGAATTACTGGCTGCAAAGAAAAACATAACCGGTGGTTTTGCCCTGCGTTTTGATAATAATCGTAAAATAAGCAGTTATGTTTCAATGATCGGTTTTTACCAGCTGGCTCTGGATTATCTGGATGTATTTCAACAAAAAATAGAAGCAGTGACAGTGGAGTCAATTAAGGACGCATTTAGCCGGCGTGTTAAACCACAAAATATTAATATTGTTACAGTAGGTGCTTCTAATTAATTGAATGGCCAGTAAACTTAGAATTATTGCAGGTGAGTGGCGTAGTCGACAGCTGATTTTTGAAGAATTGCCGGGTTTAAGGCCAACACCTGCAAGAATACGGGAAACATTATTTAATTGGCTACAACAAGATATGGTGGGCAGCCACTGCCTGGATTTGTATGCCGGAAGTGGTGCTTTGGGTTTTGAAGCAGCGTCTCGTGGCGCACATTCAGTTGTTATGGTCGAAGAAAATGCCAGTGCCTGTCGGCAGATCAAACAAAATATTGTTAAGCTAACCGCTGAGCAGATTAAAATTAGACAGTCTGAGGTTTTTAAATTTTTAGCGGGTGATCCTGAGCCGTTTAACCTGATTTTTCTTGATCCACCTTTTGCTAAAGGTTTGGCTCAGACTACTTGTCATTGGCTTGAGGATAAGGCCTGGTTGGCAGAAAAAGCAAAAATTTATGTGGAAGCTGAACAGCAGCTTGCTTTAGAAGGTATGCCTGAAAATTGGCAGTGTTTAAAAAATAAAAAAGCAGGGCAGGTGGCGTATTATTTGTTTCAGCGAAGCTAAGCTAGCTGTTACTAATTTGAACTCTCGTTCCTACACTCCGCGTGGGAATGCAGGAGCGTCCTTATTTGAATTCCCACGGAGACCATGGGAACTAGAGAAAACGGAAATTCCCACAACCTTAGTCTGCATGCTGCTAATCTTCTTACACTTCGCCTTTCAGAAAACCTGCACGTTAAAAATGGGACTTCTTAAAGACAAAGGGTATATAATTCCCTAAACAACTGATTTTTCAAGTTTGAAAGAAGCAAATAAGTTTTTTTGATGATTGAATATTTCTTTTTTTAAACCTATTTTTATATAACGTATTTATGTCCCAGAAATCGGATTCAACCATCGATTTTTCTAAAGCTCAAGATCCCTATGCTCAGCGTGAAGCTGCAAAATATGAGCGCCCTATACCTAGTCGTGAACTTATTCTTCAATTGATTGAAGAGGTAGGTAAACCGCTTAGGCGTCAGCAAATCGCACAACAATTTTCCCTCAAATCTGATGAAGACATAGAAGCATTAAGACGTCGTTTACGAGCGATGGAAAGAGATGGCCAATTATTATTTAATCGCCGACAAAAATATTGTCTGGTCAATAGTAAAGACTTAATTGCAGGTCGCATTATAGGTCATGCTGATGGCTTCGGTTTTATTAAACCGGATGATGGTTCATCCGATCTGTTTTTATCCCCCCGAGAAATGAAACCTCTCATGCATAATGACAGAGCTTTGGTGAGGCTTGCAGGCGTTGATAGAAAAGGGCGAAGAGAAGGTGCTTTAGTTGAGGTATTAGAACGTAATACCCATCATGTCGTCGGGCGCTTATTAAATGAAAGGAGCATGTTTTTTGTGGTGCCCGATAATAAAAAGATTTCTCAGGATATTTGGATTCCAGAAGAAGAAATTGGCACGGCAAAGAAAGGCCAAATCGTTGTCGCAGAAATTATTCAGCATCCTAGTAATCATAGACAGGCAATGGGTCGTATTATTGAGGTATTAGGCGATCATATGGCACCAGGCATGGAAATAGAGATGGCTCTTCGTTCCCATGACTTACCTTTTCAATGGCCAGCAGAGGTTTTACAAGAGACAAAATCATTCAGCAAAGAAGTACCGGAAAGTGCCAAAGAAAACCGGGTCGATATCAGACAGTTTCCTTTAGTGACTATTGACGGTGAAGATGCCCGTGATTTTGATGATGCTGTTTACTGTAAAAAAACAGCAAAGGGCTGGAAATTACTGGTTGCCATTGCTGATGTTTCCCATTATGTAGAAGTTAATACGGCATTAGATTTAGAAGCAAAAAATCGCAGTACCTCTGTTTATTTTCCAGAGCAAGTGATCCCCATGTTACCGGAAGTATTATCCAATGGGCTGTGTTCGCTTAACCCAAAAGTGGATCGTTTATGTATGGTTTGTGAATTATATTTAAATCATGAGGGACAAATCATACGCTCTGGGTTTTTTAATGCGGTGATGCGTTCACATGCGAGATTGACCTATACCGAAGTTGCAAAAATTCTGCTTGATGAACATAAAACTCTGGCAAAAAAATATGCGCCATTAGTACCTCAATTACAAGAACTTTATAATCTTTATAAAGTCATGCGGCAGCAGCGTGAAGTACGGGGAGCCATGGATTTTGACACCCAGGAAACCCAGATTATTTTTGGCAAAGATAAAAAAATAGAAAAAATTGTGCCGACCCAACGCAATGATGCCCATAAATTGATTGAAGAATTTATGATTACGGCAAATAATGCGGCGGCGAGATTTTTAATCCGAAAAAAAATGCCTCATTTATTACGTGTTCACGAGGGACCGGGTACAGAAAAGCTACTCACTTTAAAAACATTTCTAAATGAATTGGGCTTGGTGTTAAGCGGTGGGGATAAGCCAAGCCCGCTAGATTATATGAATTTACTTAATTCTGTAGAAGGCCGAGCAGATGCCCATTTGATACAAACAGTTTTATTAAGATCCATGTCGCAAGCGGTCTATAGCCCTGAGAAAAAAGGCCATTTTGGTTTGGCCTTGGATGCGTATGCACATTTTACCTCACCGATAAGACGTTATCCTGATTTGTTGGTGCACAGAGCTATCAAGCATTGTCTGGATAATAAAAAGCCTGAATCCTTTATTTATGGCTTACCTGACATGGTAAAACTGGGTGAACATTGTTCCGCCAATGAGCGCAGAGCGGATGAAGCAACCAGGGATGTGGTTAGCTGGCTTAAATGCGAATATATGATGGATAAAATTGGTGAGCAGTTTAAAGGCATCATTACCGCAGTCACGGGCTTTGGTTTTTTTGTTGAATTAGAGAGTATTTATGCAGAAGGACTGGTGCATATTTCTAATTTACCGTTGGATTATTTTCATTTTGATGCCAAAACACATCAATTGCTGGGCGAAAGAACCAATATTCGCTATCGTTTGGGTGATAAGGTCAAAATTAAAGTCGCCAGGGTTGATTTGGATGAAAAGAAAATAGATTTTGATCTAATAGATACGCCTAAACATAGTCGCTCAAAAAAAACCAACACAGTTAAAAGCAAAGTATCCGCTAAAAAACCGAATAGGTCTAAATCAAGTAACGTTAAAACAGCTAAAAGAAAGCCCTTAAAAACCAAGAAAAAGGCAAAAAATAAAGTTAGTAAATCATGAATTCAAGCAAAATATTTGGTATTCATGCGGTGCAAGCAGCATTAGACTATTCGGCTGATAAAATTAATAAGGTCTGGGTCGATCAGCAAAGAAAAGACAAAAAACACCTGGCATTCATTGAGCAAATACAGCGTTTATCTATTACTTTCGAAAAAATAGATAGAAAGCGGCTGGATAAAATGGCTGATGGCAAAAATCATCAAGGCATCGTGGCGGAAGTTGAAATGCCCGGTGTGCATTCAGAGAATGAACTAAAGCATATTGTTACAACCCTGTCTGAAGTGCCTTTTTTTTTAATATTAGATCAGGTGCAAGACCCGCATAATTTAGGAGCCTGTCTGCGTACGGCAGATGCAGCGGGTGTGCATGGCATTATTATCACCAAAGATAATTCATCCGGCATTACCCCCGTGGTGTGTAAAGTAGCCAGTGGTGCTGCTGAAACTGTACCGGTTTATCAAGTGACTAATTTGGCAAGAACCTGTCGTTGGTTAAAAGAGCAGAATATCTGGTTAATGGGAGCTACGGGAGATACCGAGCAATCTGTTTTTTCAGCAGATTTGACCATTCCTTTAGCTCTGATTATGGGTACAGAAGGAACGGGTATGAGAAGACTGACGCAGCAGCAATGTGACTTTCTGGTTAAAATCCCCATGCTGGGGCATGTCGAAAGCCTTAATGTGTCCGTTGCGGCAGGCATCATGATGTACGAAGTTGTTAAGCAAAGAATGACGGTTAAGTAAGGTATAATCGCAGGACAAATATAAACTGGAGATAAATAAATGGATAGAGCTTTAGAAGCCTATGACAAACTCTATAGCAGTATTCCCTCTATTGGTTTTATAAATCGTAAAAAAAGGGTTTCAGCTTTTTTAAAGATCACAACTATGTTGCAAGAGATGATTGATGAAGAAATGGTCAGTGAAGATGATGGCCTTTATTTATTATCTGTTTTGGTACGAAAATGTTCCCGTTTTCAAAAAGCGGCGATGATGACAGCCCTAAATTTAAAGAATATAGATAGAAAATTAATTTCCAATATTGGTTTTAAATACTCAAATGATTTTCGTTGTAGTCTACGCATGTATCCACTTGATGATACGGAATCACCTGTTAAGCAGGATTAACCCCAGTTTTATGTGAACACCCCCGTCCGCAGCAATGCTTTGACTAAGGGTGTAATTCAAAGTGAGGGGAAGCCCCCGCAAGTCAAATATCCACCAGCTAAAGCCGGTGGCTTGAAGTAGACACTGTAAGTGTCATTCCGCCTAAAGGCGGCTACAAGCCCTTCGCCTTAAGGCGACTAAATTCACGACTTGAAGTCATTCTTCTACGTGAAAAGTATCATCACCCTCTATATGATTATCAATGTAGGCTTTAATCATCTCATCCGTCACATTCCCTGTTCCATAAGCAAAGTAACCTCTAGCCCACATTCTTTGTCCCCAGTATTCTTTTCTCAACAATGGAAATTCTCTTTGTAATTTATAGGAGCTCTTCCCAATGTCATTAAGTTAGTAAATATTGCCGAAGTGATTGATTTGGCATTATCAGTTTGTTTTGTTAATACTGCTC
>CAZNGU010000136.1:0-6142 GCA_964572325.1 uncultured Methylomarinum sp. | reverse complement strand
CGAATTCTGACGGGGCTTTTGGCTCCACAGCGGTACTAGCCAAACAGTTACATAGTCTGCTATGCGCCTATTTGGCTAGTACCACTGTGAAACCAAAATCCTGCGTCAAACGTTCGTATATTATTAAATTCTCGTTCCTAAGTTAATTCGTTAGATCATATTTTGTTTGTCATTTTACAAGGCTCTTCTGTACATTCATTTACTTCAATTGTAATGTGGGATAACTTATGATAATTGCAAAGTAGCTTTTTATAGTATTTTGTGGGCTTAGGATTGTGTGTTACCAATGCAATTATTGCTGCATAGTGATTTGCACCTACCTTCCACACATGAATATCAGCAATTCTATTATCAGAGTCGCTTTCAATTGTTTCTGTAATTGCATGTTTATAGTCTTTTTCAATACTTGCATCAAGCAGTATGGGGCTGGTCTGCTTCAATAGACCATATGACCAGCGAGTGATAATGACTGCGCCAACTATCCCCATTATTGGATCAAGCCAATCCCAGCCTAAATACTTGCCTGACACTAGAGCTACAATAGCTAGAACGGATGTCATTGCATCAGCTAACACATGCAAATAAGCGGCCTTTAAATTGTGATCATGATGATGACCATGCTCATGCTCGTGAGCATGGCTATGATTATCTTTTAATAAAAAGGCACTTAATACATTTATAAACAAACCTATACTTGCAACAATAATAGCCTCGTTAAAATGTATTGATTGTGGTTCTATTATTCTTTGCAATGACTCTACCAGCATAACCAAAGCCACTACAGCCAATGCAATTGCGCTAGCAAAGCCACCAAGTACATTTACCTTGCCTGTACCAAATGAAAATGCTGGATTATTTGCATGTTTTCGCGCATATCGATAAGCAAAGATGGCTATGAGAAAGGCAGCTACATGGGTACCCATATGCCAACCATCCGCCAAGAGCGCCATTGAGCCATAAATACTACCGGCAATAATTTCTACGACCATTGTTATAGCTGTGAGAATAAGGACATATTTTGTCCGTTGTTCGCCTTTTTTGTTTTTTACGGAAAAATCATGGCTGTGTTGCCAATTTTCTAATGTATGTATATGCACTTAATTCCCCTGTTTTTTTGCCTAAAATTAATAAGCACTTTATCTGTTCGTGCGGAGCATAACAGATAAATGTGTCTTGAACAGGCTCCAGGACACTCACTGAAGTTTATCTTAGCTTGCTATTAATAAGGAGATTGTATTTGATTCAAGAGGGGGTGTCTAAAATTAGGAGCGAGAATTGGAGGGCTTAAATTAACCGCACTGGCCTGGAATGCAAGAATGAGGCTCAAAATCCTACTATTTCCTTTGGCTACTAATAGATTCATACTGCATACTCTTGGCACTTCGGTTTCGTTTGACTTGTTGATCCAGCATACTGCCATCAAAGGCATCATCCACTTCTTTCTCCATTGCTTCCAGTTTTCCTTTCATCTCCGGGGTGGCCAGGGATATATTGCTCACTGCAGAAGCCGCCTGAACTTCCTGACGATATTCATTAATAGCTTGTTTAGCCTGATCCTTTTTGCCTTCACGTAGCCATTGGCTGACTTTTTTCTTCATTCTACCCATATTATTTTCTAACCAGGTGTTTTTATAGACATCCTTATCAATGGATTGTTGTGCTTGAATCCGAAATTCAGGTGCCACTACCGCTAAAACTAATTCTTCAGCATTAACCATAGTTTGTAATTGCTCGCCATTAGTCTGGTAATTTAATCGCATAGAGCCTAAAGATACGGTGCCAACATGGGCAGTAGGTACATTAAAACTCATCACAAAATGCTTAGGGGTATTGGCTAACATTTGCCCCGTTGTGATTCGAACAGTTGAAGAACCAGTATGGCTTATAGGATAGCCACCGGCATCAATTAATTGAACACCATCACCTAAAACCACTTCCAAAGAACTGCTATTAGCGTATATATTACGGGTGTCGTTTAAATCTCTGGCCAAAATAGCCGCCAGCCCGGATAAATCTTCAAGATAAGAGTAATGTCCCATACCATAATCGGCTAATTTTGCCATGAGCGTTTCATTAAAGCCAAGGCCCATACCTATTGATGATAAAACAGCGCCGTGCTGACTAACTCTGCTTGCAATCTGTGCTAATTGTTCCGGGTTGGTAATGCCTTGATTAGCCTGACCATCTGAAAGCAAAAGAATTTTTTTGGCTCTTTCACTGCTATTATTAGCAAAAAGATTTAATGCAGCATGTAAACCCTCTCCCATATTTGTGCCACCAGCTGCATGAATGGAACTGACCACATTATTCAAATAGCTGCGATTCGATGCAGTTACACTGACTAAAGGTGACTGTACAATGGCATTATTAGCAAAAGAGACTAAGGCAAAACGGTCATTATCATTTAAGCGACCTAAAACATCCCAAATAGCCGCTTTAGCATAGGGCATTTTTTTAGCTTCCGACATGGAGCCACTTCTATCCAGTACAATAATCATATCAGTGGCGCGCTGCTGTGGTCTGATGTTATTGAACCGGGGTGGTATAAATGTAATGTCCATAAATACGGTATTAGCGCCGTTTTGCACTAATTTAGTCTGGGATAGCTTTGTTTTTATCTGGATTTGATCGGGTGAATGCCAAGGCATATTGAATAAACTTTTTGCTCCCGCTATTTGTGAGTTTATGAGCAGAAATACGCAGATGCTTGTGTAAAGTGTATTTTTTAAGGATTTCATTTTAGTTCTCCTATGGGTTTAAGGTAGAACCAGATTAGCGAAAATTAGCACTTATTATTAGACATAGCTTTGTAAAATATTCCATGTTATTTTTTACATAAAATTTACAAACATTGCATATGCTTGGCTTAAACTAAGAACATGAAAATGACTATTTTATTACCCTTTTATCATCTATATTCCCATGAACCCTAAACCAAAACTGCTAATTGTTGAAGATGAACATGCCATCTTACAGGGACTGATAGATGTGTTTATTTATCACGGTTTTGAGGTGGATTCAGCGGATGATGGCATAATAGGTCTGGATAAAGTACTTACAAAAAACTATGCATTGCTACTTTTGGATGTGATGCTTCCGGGCATGGATGGTTTTAGCATTTGTAATAAAATTCGGGAACATGATAAAAATTTGCCGATTATTATGTTAACCGCCAAATCCTCCGAAGCGGATATTATTAATGGCCTGACTCTTGGTGCAGATGATTATATTGCCAAACCTTTTTCTATAAGAGAACTGGTTTTGCGGGTGAATGCGGTATTAAAAAGAGTACAGAAACAACACAATAAAAACCCTATATTGCATATTGGTTCACTACAAATTGACACAGCCAATTTAATGCAAATAAACACAGCAAAACCCCAGTCTTTTTCTCGACGGGAACTGGATATTTTGTGCTATTTGTGTGATAACAGCCAGCGCCCTGTTTCCCGTGAAGAACTGCTGGAGCAAGTCTGGGGTTATCAACAAGCCGATGCGATTGAAACCAGAACTGTTGATATTCACATTGCCAAATTACGCCGTAAAATTGAGCAAGACCCTAAACAGCCCCGGTTTTTGCTAACGATTAGAGGTGAAGGCTATCGTTTGCTACGCGAAGCATCCCAATGAAAAATATTTCACTCAATCCAGAAAAACAAAAAAAACGCTTAGGCTGGGTTTTATTATTGTTTTTTATAACAGCTTCTCTTCCCATTTATTATTTGCTGCAAACGGTTTATGCTCAATTAGAAAATGAAGCGTATTTTACGGCTCGACATCAAGCAGAGAAATTAGTAGTGCAGTTAGAACGCAATATTCAGCATTTGCTGAAAAAAGAGCAGAATAGACCTATTGCAGAATATAGTTTTTTTAATGTATTAGTAAATCCATTAATATCAGAATCAACAGGGGTTAAATTTTCGCCTTTATCTGCGGTTCCTGCAAAAACAGACATAATGGGAATGATTGGTTATTTTCAAATCAATACCGACGGGTCATTTCATTTGCCGACATTACCGGAAATAGGTCAGGACAATATTTCCGGCTTAAGTCTTGCAGAACTAGATAGTCGTTTAAAATTAAAACACAAATTACGAAAATTACTTTCCATAAAAATAACCGAAACAAGCATTGCAAAAGCAAATGATTTTGCAGAAAAATCAGAAAAAGACATTACAGAGCTTGATCTAGCGAATCATCCATATATTGCTGATTTTAAACAAAAAAATTCCAGAATAAGTGGTAATACTTCTTCGGCTATGGCACTAGCAGAAAAAGAAATAAATTTAAAAAAGCAGACAGATTATGCTTTAAAAAATGAGTATCAGTCTGCAAAAAAAAGAGTACAAATTAATCGCCGTAGTGCGGAAAAAAAATATAAAAGGCGTAAAGAAATTGTTCAATTACCCGATCAGGCGATGGCCAGCAGCTATTTTAATCAGTCTAAAATACAAAGTAGCCCCCTATTGGCAGAGAAAAATAAGTCTGGCAATGCGTTAAAAGATAATGATGCTGATTCTATACCCACGCAGTCAGCTATTAATGTATTGACTTATGAAAGTGAGGTCAGCCCTTTACAACTCTTACTCATTGGGCAAGAATATTTTTGTTTTTACCGTTATGTCTGGCATGATAATAAGCGCTTTACTCAAGGCTTTATTGTTAACAGTAAGGTTTTTTTAAATGCAGTGACAGAAGGCTTATTAAACTCAACTAACTTTAGCAGTTTATTGTTTAGCGACCAGAGTCATTTCATCCAACAAATAAGTTTTGTTGATACCAGCCAGGAAAACATCTTGTATAGCCGGCAGCTATCCAATCCCTTCCAGCAAATTAAACTTAGCGTTTATGCTGATAAACTAAGGGCTTTGCCGGGTAGATTATTAATTGATAGCTTGGCTATTGCTATTTATTGTCTATTTTTTATTGGTTTTCTGCTATTTTATAGCTTGGGAAGCCGGCAGATTGATTTGGCTAAGCAACAACAAAATTTTATATCCGCAGTTAGTCACGAGCTGAAAACCCCCCTGACTTCTATTAGAATGTATGCTGAAATGTTGCGATCTAGCTGGGTTGCAGATGAAGAAAAAAAACAGAAATATTACGATTTTATTTTTTTTGAAAGTGAACGACTTTCGCGACTAATTAATAATGTATTACAACTTGCGCGTTTAGGGCATCAGCAGCAAAGTTCAAAACTTATAAATATTTCAGTTCAACAGTTATTTAATAAAATATCGCCACAGATTGAAGCCCAGATAGCAGCGTCTTCAGTTAAACTCAATATCTTGCCGTTAACTTTCTCCATTAAGCATATTGATATTAAAGTGGATGAAGATGCTTTTTTTCAAATAATTATTAACTTAGTTGATAATGCAATTAAATTTACCGCTCAAGCAGCTAATAAACAAATAGATATAGGTTTTAATGTAAGTAACAACAGGAACGCAGCTATTTTTTTTATACGTGATTATGGACCGGGAATAAAAAAAGATCAGCTTAAAAAAGTCTTCCAGTTATTTTATCGAGCAGGTGATGAATTAACCCGAACCACACCAGGGACAGGTATTGGCCTGGCACTAGTTGCCCAATTGGCAGAGACTATGAAGGCAAAAATAACGGTAGAGAATAAGCAACCCGGGGTAGAGTTTCAGATTAATTTGCCGATAGTTTAAGTTTGCTAGCTTGGAGTGAGGTTAGGGCAATGCTGTTGACTTAAACCAACAGCTTTATACACCGCTAACAACCTGACATTGTTCAACTGATACTTTATCACAGGGCGAGTGGACTTAAAAAATATTTATAATATAATTTAGATCAGGTATTAAGTCTATCATTCTGATTTAATATGATAGAAAAGCCAGTCGCTTCAATTTTACACCACTTTTCAAGCATTAAAGACCCCCGAGTTAATCGGCAAAAGAAACATAAACTACAAGATATATTTTTTATTACGCTTTGTGCCGTCATCTGTGGAGCAGATGACTGGGTAGCCATTGAAGAGTTTGCCGATGCTAAAAAGGAATGGTTCACTGAACTGTTAGGGTTGCAAAATTGAATCTCCTCTCATGATACATTTGGCAATGTATTTGCTGCGATTGTAAAATGTTAGTTCTTGGACAGGCTTCTAGTGACTAACATC
>CAZNGU010000135.1:0-6155 GCA_964572325.1 uncultured Methylomarinum sp. | reverse complement strand
GTGAAACCAATATCTTGGGCTCTGCTATCCGCATTGAAGTCACGGATTCAGGTATAAGTAACCAGGAAAATAATTACCTCTTAGAAACAGTTTCTGTTAGTTATTGCGGACTAAAATCCGGCCTACAATTTATAAACTGTATTTATTAATAGCCAAATTATTTAAAAATAGATAGAGAAGAATGCAGGTTAAAACCTATGCTCCAAAAGCTTGTTACTAATGAGGGTGTATTTATTTAAACTGCAAAATTAACCTGCTAGCAACAGATTTATATATTTGAATGACATTATAGCTTTGTACTGGAAGTTAATATCAGACTAAAGTCCTATAAAATTTCAGACTAAAGTATGTCAATTAAAACTACATATGTCCGATTCATTGTAATCTATTTCTTAGTATTATTATTCTAATAGCACAAAAAGACCAGCTAGGTAGGTTTTCTATTCTCGGACAGGCTCCTAGTTGCCTAAGGCTGAAAAAAGCTAAGAAAGTTGGCTAGCGTCAAGTTTATCCTAAAAGCTAATAGCGATAAATTTAAAATTAAAAAAACAAAACTTTCATAACGGTAAAATGCGTGGTAATATTTCACACGTATTTGAGAGGGTGTGAATGGCACTTCTCTATTTGTATATCCAATTCAATTATTAATTTCTTCAGTACTAAATAAAGAGGAACAGATGAAAAATTCAACAGCCTTTGCTATCAACAATAACTTTGACAGCAATCAAATAAATTCGGAAATGCAGGAATTAAGTAAAGAACGTATAAGCAGAGCCAAAGCATCTTATAACGTTCGTAATATACCGGTGATAAAGATAGCAACTAATTTATTGACGGGTGATTTACAGCCTCAAGCAGGCGATTTGGTTTTAGCTAAGGTGACAGTAATTGGTCAGCATCAACGTATAGAGCTTGGGTCTGGTCGCCGCGCTGGGCTTAACATAGGCGACGAAATTATAGTTTGCTATGGTTCGCGTTATGCTCCTGATCAATTTGAGGCTTATGTACCTGAATCATTAGAAGCTTGCCATTTAGTTGCTGCCGGTGGGATTGCAGCAAAAAGTATTAATCGTCATAGCAAAATGAAACCTGCTACGGCAATACTTCCCTTGGGCTTGCTTGCTAATGCACAAGGTGAACGTATGAATCTAAATGATTGGGCAATTAAACCGTCTACCAGCAAACAGCCCAAACCTTTTACCGCTGTTGTGTTAGGTACCTCTATGAATGCTGGAAAAACCACAACAGCAGCAGGTATTATTTTAGCGTTAAAAAAACAGGGATTAAAAGTAGCAGCGGCAAAAGTAACAGGAACCGGTGCGGGTGGTGATCGCTGGAAAATGGTTGATGCTGGGGCGGATTTGGTTTTAGACTTTACTGATGCAGGACTGACATCTACTTTTGGTGTTTCTCAACAGCAGTTGGAAACTACTTTTTCCTGTTTGATGGATAATGCATCTGCGATTATGCCTGATGTGATTGTTTTGGAAGTGGCTGATGGCCTTTACCAGAAAGAAACAGCTGCACTGATTTCCAGTAAAATTTTTAAATCAACAGTTGACGAGGTTGTTTTTGCAGCTGGTGAAGCTCTGGGGGCAAAAAAAGGGGTCATGATTTTGAACCGTGAAGGCTATTCAGTATGTGCCGTGAGTGGCGCTATTAATGCCTCTCCACTGGCAAAACGAGAGGCTGAAGAAGTACTTGATTTACCCATATTACAACCCGAAAAAGTTGGTGAACTGATTTATGGTTTATTACAACAAAATCAATTAATGCCTTTCCATGCAAGTATTAAGGCCGCTTAAAAATGATAGGCAGTATGTTTTTGATAAATATCTATTGAGCCCTAAAGTATGAGCATACCAAACATATTAACAGCTAAACGAAAAAAACTATTTTTTAAGTTAATCGTTATAGGGTTTACTCAAGCTACACTCGCTGTGATGACTGCATTACTTATTCGGTTTGTCTTTGATCACTGGATTACACATCAACATAATGAATTTGGCCAGCTTGTGTTTTTTATTGTAGCTGCCTTGGTATTATTGGCTAGCATAACGGCATTAATGCGATATGGAGAGCGTGTGACCGCTGAAAGGTTAGGGCAACAATACACTTATGAGGTACGTTTAGCACTTTTTGATCAATTGGTTGATATCGCTCCCTGGACACTTCAGAAACGGAGTCGGGGAGGGCATTTATTACGATTTATAGGTGATTTAACTGCTCTACGTCAATGGGTCAGTCAAGGGTTGGCGACTTTAACAGTGGCATTAGTTACGGCTGTCTTCGCACTTATTGCTTTAAGTTTTATTAATGCAATTTTAGCGGCAACAGTCGCTAGTGTATTACTGCTGGGTGCGGGTGTATCTCTGGCATCAGGTCAGCAAATACATGACCGAGTAAAAGACACGCGTAAGTTTAGAGCACGTATTGCTGCCAATGTTAATGAGAAAATTGCTTATTTACCCGTAGTACAGGTATTCAATCAAACAAGGCGCGAACGGTCACGACTATCCAGACAAAGCCTTCGATTAAAGGACGCGATGATAAATCGCGCAAAAATTATTGGACGGCTTAGAGGTGTTACCGAGGCAAGTAATGGTTTTGCAACCATCTGTGTGTTATTCGTAGGTTCATTTGAAGTTTCTCAAGGTCGGTCAACACCAGGAATGGTCGTTGCATCCATGAGTATTTTAGGTATGTTGTTGCCCTCTTTTCGTAATCTTGGACGCATTTATGAATACTGGCATAGTTACCAAGTGGCACTAGAGCGTATCAACTCTTTTATGGATACGCCGGAACTTATTATTGATCAAGCAGGGGCAACTAAACTAAACATCACTCAAGGTAAAATTGATTTTCATAATATCAATTTTAACGATATTTTTAACCAGCTTAACGGTACCATAGCTGGCCAGACCAAGTTAGCCATTGTTGGCTCCAACGGAACGGGAAAATCAACCTTGATGAATATGCTGTTACGTTTAGTAGACCCTGATTCTGGTGATATTTTTATTGATGATCAAAATATCAAACATTGTACTTTATCCTCCATTCGTCAAACGATTGGTGTTGTTAGCCCGGATTTACCTTTGTTAAGGGGTAGCCTAGAGCGTAATTTACGGTATCGATATCGTAAAGCCTCAGCTGATGAACTGGCCCAGGTTTGTAAATTGTGTGGCGTTGATAAAGTAATTGCAGAATTACCCGATGGTATTAACACTCGTATTATTGATGGAGGCATGAACCTTTCTTTTGGTCAGCGTCAGCGTATTTCATTAGCTAGAGCAATACTTGGCAATCCTAAAATTTTGTTATTAGATGAAGCGGATGCTAACCTTGATCACACTTCAAAAAAATTACTTGACCAAATTTTAGCTAGTTTTTCAGGTACTGTAATTATGATTACTCATAATTATGATAGGGTGTCAAAAGCTGATTATATATGGCATTTGGCAGACGGAGGTATTGTTGAAAAGGGAACACCTAATGAATTGCTGAAACAAAATGGTGCCACCTCAGCATTATTCAATTTTCATCTTAAAGCAGTCGTGTAAATATCATGAAACAGCATCTTTTTTTGAATAACAGTAAAATAAATAGTGCCATGTTTGGAATTGTAGAGGATATGGCAAATTATCGAAAAAACAGCATAAAAACCTGTATATCCAGAGAATACCCCGAGTTTAAGTATCATATATACAGCCCCAGTTACGGAGCGGAAGGCTTACCTGTTTTAGTCGCTGTACATGGTATTTCACACCGTGCCAAAGAACAGGCGCGTGCATTTAAAGAGTATGCGGAACGCTATGGTTTTGTGATTATTGCACCCTTATTTTGTAGAAAAAACTTTCCTGCTTATCAACGCTTAGGGATAACTAAGCAAGAGGTACCTTTTTATTCAGATATTGCACTTAATTCAATACTTAAGGAGGTATCAGAACAAACAGGTGCATTGACTGAAAAAGTCTATCTATTTGGATATTCGGCTGGCGGTCAATTTGTACATCGTTATGCAATGGCTTATCCCGAAAAAGTACATGCTGTGGTGGTTGGTGCGGCAGGCTGGTATACCTTTCCAGATTTAAAAGTCAATTTTCCAAGAGGTTTAGGTAAAAAAACATTATCTCGTACCATGGAGTTTAGCTGTTCCCAATTTCTTAAAATACCTATGGCTACCTTTGTAGGTGAACATGACAATCAGAGTGATATTGCTCTTAAACGTTCAAGGCACCTTGATTTACAACAAGGCATCACCCGAATAGAAAGAGCTAGAAACTGGATTGCAGCCATGCGTTATGCTGCTGAGATATATGGGTTTGATACCGAATATAAAAACTACGTTATGGAATCCTGTGGGCATTCTTTTACTGATTGTGTTGATTATGGGCAATTAGCTTTTAAAACGATGAGTTTTTTATTAGAAACGACTCGTTGCAGATCAGTATTATTTACAACATCAAGCCAGACAGAAAATTATCGTGTGGCATAGTTATACTTCAAGCATCTGTTAAAAAAATGAAATTATCTGTATTTAATTTATCTGAATATAAAAAGATAAAAGCTTTGATCATATTTGTAGCTTTATCTTTACCCATTGCAGGGCATTGTGAAGAAAGCTTGGATATGAAAAGTGTCTATAAGTTGGTTAAACAGCAACAAAAAACATTACAACAACAACAGAAACAAATTGAAGAGCTACGTAAACTGGTATTTGAACAGCAAAAAAGTGTTTCACAACGACTTGATAAAGCAGAACATAAGGTTAAAAAAATAGCCAGGTCTTCTACTAAGGTCAGTATTAGTAAAAAAGGTTTGCGGATTAAATCAAAGGATGGAAACTTTTCTTTTCGGGCAGGTGGTAGAATTCATGCGGATTATGCCCATTATAATAATGATATAAGCAAGATGGGAAATGGTGCTGCTTTACGCCGAGCTCGCGTATATTTTAAGGGGAAAGTATCTAAGAATTGGCGGTATAAGGCAGAGATTGATTTTTCAGCAAATGGAAAAGTCGGGCCACGTGGGGTCTGGCTTGGCTACAATGGGTGGAAACCCATCTCACTTAAACTGGGTAATTTTCAAGAATCCTTTAGCCTTGAAGAAATGAATAGTTCTAATGCTATTACCTTTATGGAACGATCTTTGGTAAACACATTTGCTCCCAGTTATCGACTAGGATTTGGAGCGAGTGGGCATGGTGATTTCTGGGGCCTATCAACAGGCATATTTGCTGATACTTTAAGCTCTTCTAAAGGCAATGATATTGGTAATGGGTGGGCTGTTGCCAGTAGAGCAACCTTTGCCCCCTTGTTATTTGAAAATAAATTTCTTCATTTAGGGGTTTCGAGCGAATACAGACAAACTGGGACCAGGAATCGAATCAGGCTCCGTACACGACCTGAATCTGGGGTTACAAAAAGCTATCTAGTTAATACCAATTATATTAACAATGTAGACCATACTTGGTTAATAGGTACTGAGCTGGCTGCTGTCTACGGCCCTATTTCATTGCAAGGCGAATATATTCATAACAAGGTATTTCGTACAGTAGGCACTAACCTTGATTTTTATGGTGCTTATGTACAAGGAAGCTGGATTCTAACAGGGGAATCTCGCCCCTATAATGCAAAGCAAGGCGTTTTTACCAAGTTAACACCCTTACATAACTATGGTGCATGGGAGCTGGCTTTGAGGTATAGCACTTTAAATCTTGATAACAATGATATTACTGGTGGAAAAGAAGATAATTATACGCTGGGACTTAATTGGTATGCCAATTACAATGTCCGTTTTATGCTGAATTATGTTTTTGTTAATGCTCATCCAAACCTTAATGGTATTGAAGAAACCCCAAATATATTCCAAATGAGAGGGCAATTGGTTTTTTAATAAATATATATTATATGACGCTAAATTTACCGTAGTGTAGTTTAAAAAATGAAAACTTGGTTGGTTGTAGAGCGGACTTTAGTCCGCAATAACTCAAAATATTGATTCAATGGCGGACTAAAGTCTGCTCTACAATGTAAAAGCTGTGTGTGATAATAGCCATGTATTTTTGTTAATGGGTCGAATCTGTTGATAAGTAGGCAGGTATAATTAACTTAACAATTTATTTTCGTCATTCCCGAGTGTTCTTATCGGGAATC
>CAZNGU010000134.1:0-6183 GCA_964572325.1 uncultured Methylomarinum sp. | reverse complement strand
CCGCAAACATTTCCCTGAGGGCATTCCTGCCTTTGGAACGGATGCATTACGTTTTACTTTTGCCTCTTTGGCTACCACAGGTCGCGATATTCGTTTTGATTTAGCCCGTGCGGAAGGATATCGTAATTTCTGCAATAAATTATGGAATGCCGCACGTTATGTGCTGATGAACACAGAAGATCAGGACTGCGGCCTATCTAATACACAGCTTGAATATTCACAAGCCGATTTATGGATACTTTCCCGCTTAAATCAAGTAATCACTGTAACCCGAGAAGCCATAGAAAATTATCGCTTTGATCTGGCAGCTCAAGCTCTGTATGAATTCACCTGGAACGAATATTGTGACTGGTATCTGGAACTTGCAAAAATTTCCTTACAATCCGAAAACCAGGCAATACTACAAGGAACACGCCACACACTACTTAATGTATTAGAAAATATTTTACGTTTAAGCCATCCCTTAATGCCCTTTATTACTGAAGAGATATGGCAACGTATTGCACCTTTAGCCGGTATTCAAGCAGAAACCATTATGCTGCAACCCTACCCTGAGGCAAATGACAGTCAAATAAATCTAAGTGCTATCGAGACCACTACCTGGCTTATGTCATTTATTCTAGGTGTTCGCAGAATCAGAGGTGAAATGAATATTGCACCTGGTAAACCGCTTCCCGTTCTATTAGAGAATGTTTCAGGGAAAGATAAACTATTTTTAGATTCAAACCGGGATTACCTGCTAAAGTTGGGTCGCATTGAGTCAATATCCCAACTTGACCCTGCTGAAACAGTGCCAGAATCAGCCATTGCCTTAGTCGGTGACATGAAGATTCTCATTCCTATCGATGGTTTAATTGATAAAGAGGCAGAAATAACGCGCTTGAAAAAAGAAATCCAAAAAATTGAAAATGCATTACCTAGAATTGAAGGAAAACTAAATAATCCAAATTTTGTTGATAAGGCACCTGCACAAGTTATTGACAAAGAAAAAGAAAAACTGGCAACATTGCTTTCTTCGCAAAGTAGTCTGAATCAGCAACTAAGCAAAATCAAGTTACTCTAAGTTATGCCAGCCACTGCCCTCCAGCAAAGTGAACCGCAAACATTAGAGCAATGGACTCGCGTACTTTGTGAACAAGAAATGCCTATTTTTTCAAATACGGCACATAATATCTATAATACGCTTGATGACAAGAATAAGGGTGCCATGGAACTGGCATCCATTATCCTGCAAGACCCCAATTTAACTACAAAATTACTTAAGTTAAGCAACACCTTATACTACAACCCTTCACGCCAAAAAATTAACACCGTATCTAGAGCCATTGTCATATTAGGCTCCGAATTAATTCGTGAACTTACCCTTGCTTGCTCTTTTTTTGAATCAATTGTTTCTTCAGATAATAAACAACGAGCCAATGAGGAAATTGGCCATGCCATTCATGCAGCTGTACAGGCAAAAGAATTGGCTATTAGCTGTCATGACTCCTCTCCCGAAGAAGTATTTATCGCAAGTTTATTGCAAAATATCGGATCAATTGCCTTCTGGTGTTTTGGTGGCAAACAATGTCAATATATTGTAGAACTAATCCAATCTGGAAATTTCAGTCATCCACAAGCTGAAACAAAAGTCCTGGGGTTTGAGTTACTCACCCTAAGTAAAAGTCTAAGCAAATCATGGCATTTAGGGGGGCTAATTGAGGAGGCTATTAAGCAGCCATCCTCGTCAAATCCTCGTGTCGAAACTGTACATTTAGCCAAAGAAATCACTGCAGCCATTAATCAGGGCTGGGAATCTGAGGCTATGAGTCAATGCCTAGAAAAATTGGGGAAACGCTTAAATGACAGTCAAAGCACTATAAAGTCTCGTTTAAAAAAGAACACTGAATCTGCGATTAAAATAGCCTGTCAATTTGGTGCTCATGATGCTTCTCGTTTTATTCATTCTGATCTCTCACAACAAACACCCGTCTCATTAGATGAAACCATTCTTGATAAAAAACAGATTCAGGTAAATATCTTACAAGATATCACCACACATATTAGTGGATCAATTGACTTGAATTTACTGTTTCAAATGATTGTTGAGGGTATTCACCGTGGCATTGGTATGGATAGAACTCTGTTTTGCCTGCTAAGTGCTAATAAAAAAACATTGAATGAAAAGTTATCCCTGGGCTGGCTAAAAAATATTAATACCGGCAAAATCAAGCTTGAACTATCCAGTCACCCCGTTAATTTATTTTTTAAAGTCATAAATAGTCAAGAAAGCTTATGGGCTAGCCCCAAACAAGATAAAGATCTTTTTACCACTCATGTCACTAACACTATTGGTTGTAATGAATGTTTTCTTATCCCCGTTCACTCAGACAATAAACCTATCGGTTTAATATTTTGTGATAGGTCTATCAGTAAACAACCTTTAACAACAGAAGATTTTAAGTCAGCTCAGCATTTTAGCCAACAAGCCGTTATTGGTTTATCTCTATTTAAGATAAAAAAAGGAGGGTGATAAAAAAAGAAAGCCTTAGAAGCTATTTTAGCTGTACTACAACCGTTATCAATGTGTGGATATTGAGTAGCATAAACATGAGTTTAGATAGGGCGACTAAATAAAGATTCCGAGCAGCAGTCTGGCATAAAAGCAGTGCTACAATAAACCCAGATTGGCTCTTAGAGTTAGCTGGCAAAATATAGCCTCGTTAAGGCAACTGGAAATAAATAACCCACCCATATTGCGAAGAATTTTTGTTTGTCTTCGATTTTGTTGTGTAGAACGCATAGCAGGCTATGTAACTGAAACAACAAGACCGAAGACGGATAAAAAGACAAGTAAGGTGGGTGGGTTGTTTGTTTCCAGTTGCCTAAGGCTAGACAAATCACTTATTTCATCTATATTTGCTTTAAGCTGATAAATATTTCACTCTCACTTTATTTTCTATAATGGCAACAACATCGACAGAGCTACAATTTGGCGGCCTTATAAAATGCCTGGTTCAAGAAGGGGTTCTAGCCGAAAACGATGCAAAAACGCATGCCGAAGAGGCTCAAAAGCTAAAAACATCTCTAATCAGCCACCTAGTTTCAAATAATATTGTAGAAAGTCAAAAAATAGCATCTATTGCATCGCTTGAATTTGGCGTCCCTTTTTTCGACCTAGACGTTATTGAAACTTCAAGCTTAGCTCTTAGCCTAGTCAGCGAAAAACTCATCAAAGAACATCATGCCTTACCTTTATTCAAACGAGGCAACCGTCTCTTTATAGGCGTATCAGACCCCACCAATTTTCAGGCACTAGATGAAATTAAATTTCATACCCGGCTCAATACCGAGACCATATTAGTTGAGGAAGATAAATTAACCAAACTAATTAGTACCGCACTGGAAGCTGCCGACTCATCCATGTCTGATTTACTGGATGAAGATCTTGATAATATTGAATTATCAGGAGGAGATGAATTACCTACAGAAGTAGACACTTCTGATATCGACGAAGCGCCCATTGTGCGTTATGTAAACAAAATTTTGCTGGACTCCATAAAGAAAGGGGTTTCAGATATTCATTTAGAACCCTACGAAAAAACCTTTCGCATTCGCTACAGAAACGACGGCATACTTTATGAAGCAGCCAGCCCCCCTAGCAATATTTCCAATCGACTTATTTCCAGAATAAAAGTCATGTCAAAAATGGATATTGCAGAACGGCGCGTCCCTCAGGATGGCCGTATCAAAATGAAAATATCCAAGAACAGAGCTATTGATTTTCGTGTCAGCACCTGCCCTACCCTGTTTGGTGAAAAGGTGGTTTTGCGAATTTTAGACCCCACCAGTGCTGAGATTGGTATTGAAAAACTAGGCTTTGAACCCGAGCAACAAAAGCTTTTTTTAGATGCTATTCATCGCCCTTACGGTATGGTTCTGGTGACTGGTCCAACGGGTAGTGGCAAGACCGTTTCTCTTTATACAGGACTCAATATACTAAATAGTATTGAACGTAATATTTCTACCGCAGAAGATCCTGTTGAAATAACCGTTGAAGGGATTAACCAGGTGAATATGAATGTTAAAGCCGGTTTAACATTTGCTCTAGCCCTAAAAGCATTTCTAAGGCAAGATCCTGATATTATTATGGTAGGGGAAATTCGCGACCTGGAAACGGCCAGTATTGCTGTAAAAGCAGCACAAACAGGTCACTTGGTATTGTCCACCCTGCATACTAATGATGCACCTCAGACCATTAATCGCCTGATGCAAATGGGTATCGAACCTTTTAACATCGTTTCAGCCGTTAATTTAATAATGGCGCAAAGATTAGGTCGCAGACTTTGTGTACATTGCAAAAAAGAAGCGGATTATCCTGAAAAAACTTATCTTGATGCCGGTTTTAAAAAAGAAGAACTGGCCTCTCTCAAGGTTTATATACCGGTTGGCTGCGATCAATGCAATGAAGGATATAAAGGTCGTGTAGGTATTTATCAGGTCATGCCGATCTCAGAAAAAATGCGCGCACTTATTCTTAGCGGAGGTAATGCAATGGAAATGGCTGAATTATCGAAAAGTGAGGGCATTAACGACCTAAGGGCTTCTGGTCTTGATAAAGTCCGCCAAGGTGTCACCAGCCTTGAAGAAATCGATAGAATTATTGAGGAATAAATATGGCTGATAATCTGGAACAAATTGATTATGTCTGGCAAGGAAAAGATAAGACAGGTAATAAAACAGGCGGTCAAATCAGTGCAAAAAGCGAGATAATTGCGCGTACTAACCTGCGCAAAATGGGGGTTCGAGTACTAAAAATAAAGAAAAAACCCAAGCCAATATTTAGCCCAAGAGTTCAAAAAATTACCCCTGCCGATATTGCTATATTTGCACGCCAACTGGCCACTATGTTAGATGCGGGTGTGCCTATGGTGCAATCATTTGATATTATTGGGAAAGGCCATGAAAACGCAAGCATGGCTGAAATGATATTATCCATTAAGGCAGATATTGAAGGTGGGGACACTTTAGCGGAGGGATTAAGACGCAAATATCTTTATTTTGATGATCTTTTTTGTAGCCTGGTTGAAGCCGGTGAGCAGGCCGGTGTGCTTGAAACCCTACTGGATAAAATTGCCACCTATAAAGAGAAATCAGAGTCCATCAAGAAAAAAGTAAAAAAAGCACTCACCTATCCTGTCGCAGTACTTGTTGTGGCCTTTATTGTCACCGCCGTGTTATTGATATTTGTTGTCCCTGTTTTTGAAGACTTATTCCAAAGCTTTGGTGCTGATTTACCGGCTTTTACAAAATTCGTCATTAGCCTGTCAGAATGGGCTCAGGCTTGGTGGTGGGCAGTATTAGGGGTACTGTTTATCCTTTTTCGTATCTATGCCTTTTTTCAAAAACGTTCGCAAAAATTTAGGCACTTTATTGATAAGACCTTATTAAAAATCCCTGTGGTTGGCATGATTCTAAATAAATCCGCCTTGGCTCGATTTGCTCGAACCCTTGCCACTATGTCAGCGGCTGGAGTACCTTTGGTAGAAGCGCTGGAATCTGTAGCCGGTGCCTGCGGCAATATCGTCTATCACGAAGCTGTTATGAAAATACGCGATGATGTGTCTACAGGGCAACGCTTACAATTTGCAATGGAACAGGTTGATTTATTCCCCCACATGGTGATACAAATGATCGCTATCGGTGAGGAATCTGGTGCTATTGATAAAATGCTGGATAAAGTTGCTGATTTCTATGAAGAAGAAGTAGATAATCTGGTAGATAACCTAAGTAGTTTGATGGAACCCATCATTATGGTTATTCTAGGAGTATTAGTCGGCGGTTTAATCGTTGCTATGTATTTACCAATTTTCAAACTAGGTGCCGCTGTTGGTTAAAACCAACGTCCCCAAGCTGTTGCCATTTTTATTTCTGGATCTGAAATACTTGTGCAGCACCTATTTTGCTTTGATGAGTATAAGCGTTGATATAGCATTGATTTAAATAAAAATCCTAATCACTTTATTGTTCTCTCCAAAATAGGCGCTGCACTAGCTGTCTAAAACCTATTTTGACAGATTGATTAAGGAATTAAAGTTTATTTTTTAAATCAATAACCTAGGAGTCTGTCCGAGAATAGAAACCGTCGTGAGGGAAAGCCATTTTGAGTCAATTTTTTCGTTCATTTGAGGCGAATAGTTGTGC
>CAZNGU010000133.1:3732-6189 GCA_964572325.1 uncultured Methylomarinum sp. | reverse complement strand
ACCCAACCTATCAAAATTTGTTTGGGCGTATTGAATATATGAGTGATCAAGGGGCTTTAATAACCACTTATCGCCGAATATGTGCAGGTTCATTGCATCGGGCAAACGGAGGGTATTTAATTCTGGATGCTGAAAAAATCCTGACTTATCCCTTTGTATGGGAAGGTTTAAAACGCGCTTTAACCACTGGGAAAATAGAGATTGAATCACCTTATTCAGAATGGGGTGTAAATACTATAACGCTGAAACCGGAAGTGATACCGCTTAACGTCAAAGTAATTCTGGTGGGTTCTCGAGACATCTACTATCTCCTGGAAGACATGGATAGTGAATTTAATGAAATGTTTCGAGTGTTAGCTGATTTTGATAATCATATTAAATTGACTGAGCATTCTATTGAAGAATTTGTAACACTGATGATAAAACAGGCCTCCGATTCCGGTGCCTTGCCTTTAAGTAAAGCTGCTATTGTTCGATTAATTGAACACAGTTGCCGACTTTCAGAAAATCAACATCGCTTATCAGCACGCATTAATGATTCCTTGGAAATAATTGGTGAGGCTAATATGCTTTGTTCTGGTGTTTCAGAAATCGATCAAGAACATATTGAGCTTGCTCTGTCTGCTAAAGAATTTCGTAGCGGCAGAATTGCCGAAGAGGTTCTTGAAGAAATGAAAGAAGGAACTATCTTAATCGAAACAGAAGGCGAGGCGATAGGAAAAATCAATGGTTTAACGGTAATGGAAGTGGGCGGCAGTAGCTTTGGTGCACCTGCACGTATTACTACCACTGTTTATCCGGGTTCTCGCGGTATTGTTGATGTCGAAAGGGAAGCCGAACTTGGTCAGTCGATACATTCTAAAGGTGTGATGATTTTAACCGGTTATCTGGGAAATTGCTATGCTCAGAAATTTCCTTTAGCTATTTCAGCCAGCATAACTTTAGAACAATCTTATGGTTATATTGATGGGGATAGCGCATCGCTAGCAGAACTATGCTGTCTAATTTCTGCTTTAACTCGGATACCCGTAAAGCAGGGCTTTGCCATCACAGGGTCAATCAATCAATATGGAGAAGTTCAGGCTATAGGGGGCGTTAATGAAAAAATTGAAGGTTTCTTTAAACTCTGCATATCCAGAGGTTTAAATGGTCAGCATGCTGTGATTATCCCTGTTTCAAACAAGCGTAACTTAATGCTTAAACAAGAAGTAATCGATGCAGTAGAAAACGGATTATTTACGATTTATGCAGTATCCAATGTTAACGAAACACTGGAATTGTTAATGGGCAAAGTAGCAGGCTGTATGGATAAAGAAGGTGATTATCCTGAACATAGTATTAATTCAAAGGTCGTCTCCAGGCTAAAAGAGATTTCTGAAATGGCTGATGAGGAGGAAGATAATGACAAGGATTAAGTTATGCTGCTGCTGCTGATGATTATTTAAAGTGGAGTTAAATTTTTACCCAAAGAAATTGACCTCGGCATATTATTACAAAAAAATATATTTTGTTAAACCAGCAAAAAAGAGCAAGTTGAACCATAAGTTTTTAGCGTGTAAAGAGCAAAAACAGTTAAAATAGCTGTCTTAAAAAATACCCATTAGATTTATCATTACACAGCATGCAAAATAAACCCAATACTGATGACCTGAGAATTTGTGAAACTAAAGAAGTGGTTGCGCCGGTTCAGGTTCATGATGAAATACCTATAACTCAAGCAGCAACCGATATAATATTGCAAACAAGAAGTGATATTCACAAAGTTCTGACTGATGAAGATGATCGACTGCTTGTTATTGTTGGCCCTTGTTCAATCCACAATACTAAAGCAGCACAGGAATATGCTGCTTTATTAAAAACGGCTAAAGAAGAGCTAAAGCAAGAACTGATTATTGTTATGCGTGTCTACTTTGAAAAACCGCGCACGACTGTCGGCTGGAAAGGATTAATCAATGATCCCGACATAAATTATAGTTTCAATATTAATAAGGGACTCAGAGTAGCGCGTCAATTGCTACTCGATTTGAATGACTCGGGTATACCTGCTGCAACGGAATATCTTGATTTAATTACCCCACAATATATCTCTGACTTAATTTCCTGGGGGGCTATTGGAGCCCGCACTACAGAAAGTCAGGTGCATAGGGAATTAGCCTCCGGCCTTTCTTGTCCGGTAGGTTTTAAAAATGCAACGGATGGTGGTGTTAAAATTGCAATTGATGCCATTAATTCTTCAATGCAACCCCATCATTTTCTTTCTGTTACCAAAGCAGGTCATTCAGCTATTTTTTCTACTCGTGGCAATGAAGATGCTCATATCATTTTAAGAGGGGGTAATGATGAGCCAAATTATGATGCCGTCAATGTTGAAAAAGTGGCTGTGGCTTTAAGTAAATCTAATTTATCCAGTCATATTATGATTGATTTCAGTCATGCCAATAGTTTAAAACAATGCCA
>CAZNGU010000133.1:0-3632 GCA_964572325.1 uncultured Methylomarinum sp. | reverse complement strand
AAAGAAATCCTACCCTTTGATCAATACAGTAGCCAAAAATTAAAAGCCAATGACTGCGTGGAAATTGTCCAGGCTATTGGTGGGGGTCAAAATGATTTCTTTACCATAGCAGGGCAAAATTTCACTTCTCGCCTACTGGTCGGGACAGGTAAGTATAAGGATATGGAAGAAACTGGACTCGCCATAAAAGCCAGTGGTGCTGAGATAGTAACAGTTGCCATTCGTCGAACAAATATAGGGCAAAACCCGGGCGAGCCAAATTTACTGGATGTGATTTCTCCTGAAAAATATACTATTTTGCCAAATACAGCCGGTTGTTATACGACTGAAGATGCCGTACGAACTTGTCGTTTGGCTAGAGAATTACTGGGTGGGCATAAGCTGGTAAAACTTGAAGTATTAGCAGATCAGAAAACCCTGTTTCCTGATGTTGCCGAAACATTTGTTGCTGCAGAACAATTGGTTAAAGATGGCTTTGATGTCATGGTATATACCAATGATGATCCTATTGCAGCAAAAAGACTGGAAGATATTGGTTGTGTTGCAGTGATGCCTCTGGCAGCACCTATAGGTTCTGGACTGGGTATTCGAAATCCCTATAATATTTTAACTATAGTTGAAAATGCTAATGTGCCTATTCTTGTTGATGCGGGAGTAGGAACGGCTTCGGATGCTGCATTAGCTATGGAGTTGGGTTGTGATGGTGTATTAATGAATACCGCCATTGCTGCGGCTCAAAACCCTATACTCATGGCGTCTGCAATGAATAAAGGTATACAGGCTGGCAGAGAAGCTTTTTTATCAGGTCGGATGCCTAAAAAACGCTTTGCATCAGCTTCTTCACCCATTGATGGTTTGTTTTTCTAGGCTTTGTGACATACTCCCAATCAACACAAAGAATTCGCAGTTTTATTCGCCGGCAAGGGCGCGCCACCCAAGGACAACAAAAAGCACTGGATAATTTGTGGGGTCGTTATTGCCTTGATTTTTCAGAACCCTTTCATAATGAACAGGTTTTTAACCGAAAAGCACCCCTTATTGTAGAAATTGGTTTTGGTAATGGCAGTAGCCTTGCAGCCATGGCGGAGGCCAACCCTGCAGTTGATTATTTAGGAATTGAGGTACATAGACCCGGGGTCGGCCAATTAATGATGTCGCTTGAGCAAAAAGGACTAAGCAATGTAAAAATATATCATCATGATGCAATTGAAATTCTTGAACAGAAAATAGTAGACAATAGTTTAGCTGCTGTGCATTTATTCTTTCCAGACCCCTGGCAAAAAAGACGTCATCATAAGCGCCGAATCATACGCCCTGATTTTGTTGCTTTGTTGCATAAGAAACTGCTTTCAGGAGGGTATTTTCATGCGGCAACTGATTGGGAACATTATGCCTATGATATGTTAAAAATATTGTCTAGCTCAAAACTTCTGATTAATATCCAGGGAGACAAGCATTTTTGTCCTCGCCCTGACTATAGGCCATTAACTAAATTTGAAAACCGAGGGCTAAAACTGGGTCATGGTGTATGGGATTTGATTTTTAAGAAACATTAATACTAACTTGTCAGCATTAAACTACTCTTTGGCATGAATACGGTAATTTTAGTCATTAGACTGGCTCAAGTGCATGTCTTTAATAATCATGGATAATTCAGCACCTTGTTTTTTTAAAGGTTCAATCTCAGCCTCCAAACTGGCAATGTTTTCGGCTACATTGCCTTTAGAAGCACTTATTTTTCTAAGCATTTGCAAGCGACTTTCTATCTGTTTTTTATGATCTTTTATTTGATGCATCAACGGTGTTAATACGCTATTACTCCAGGTGGCTGCATCTACATGTGCTTGTTTTAAAATATTTCGCGCTTTGGCAATTAAGGTACTATACAATTTATTAACAACCATACTCTGTTCAGTCATTGCTGTCTTTGCACTGCCTCTAAAAGCTTCGCCCTCGTCAAAAATTTGCTCTAATTCAAATTGATACTGCTTAATAGAAAATAGTTGGGGTTCTATCTCTTTAAAGCCATATTCTTCCTGGAATTTTTTGTGTATAGCTTTAATCAAACGGCGAGTTTCATTGGTAATATCAACAGAGTCTTGCAATAACTCTCTAAGCTCATCAAATAATTTGCGGATATTTTGTTTCATACCATAGGTTGTCAAACTTTTTGACATATCCTGTTTGGTTTCTTTAATAATATGATCAATTTTTTCTTTGGAAAAAGAATCAATTAACATTTTTGCCTGAACAGTGAATACTTTTCTACTAGCCTGAAAGTTTTCAACATTAGAGATATAGGCGTTTTGTCTATCTCTGGTTTCTGCCATGAGTTTGCCAGTCATTTCAGCATTATCAAAATCAACTTTTTTAAATTCATCCAGTTGGGTCTTGGCATTTGTTAATTTTGAATCAGTCAATTTAGAAGACTCAGACACCAAAAAACCGATCTCTTTATTCACGGTGTCCATTAGAATTTGACGGCGTTGCTTTAAAATATCATCCGATAAATAATTTTCCAGGCTTGCCAGGCGACTTTTTTTCAATAACTCCTCATCTGATTTAACTTTAGCTAACAAAGCCTGTTTTGCCGAGACCGGAAAGATAACATCTTCACTCAACTTTAGAATGGCGGCTGACGTTTTAACTTGTTTTTTAATGGCTTCCTCATAGCCTTCTTCACCAGCAAGATCATCCCACATGGCATCAATTTTATTCATGACAACGGCTAAACCCTGTCTGTTATTTCCTCTGGAGCTACACACATGATTTTTCCACATTTCCAGGTCACTTTTAGTAACCCCTGTATCTGCCGCCAAAACAAAAATAATAGCTTGGGCACTAGGTAGCAAGCTAAGCGTTAATTCAGGCTCAGTGCCCAATGCATTTAATCCTGGCGTATCAAGAATACATAATCCTTCTTGCAATAAAGGATGAGGAAAACTAATAAGGGCATGTCGCCAGCATGGGATTTCTACTTTTTCGGGGTTAACTAAACCTTGCTCAGCAGCTTCTCGTTCATTCCATAATCCTAACTTGTCGGCAACCTCTTTATCTACTTCTTTACTGGCAACAAGTTCTTTAAAGGCATTTTGCATTTGGGTGGGTGAAGTAAAATCCAAATCGATTTGAGTCCATCTTTCTGTATTTTGCTTAAACTCCATTAAAGAAATATCTTCTAATCGGCTTTCAATGTTGAGTAAACGTATATAGCTACCCCTAGGGTCGAAAAACAATTCCGTTGGGCACATAGTGGTTCTACCAGGAGAAGAAGGCAGAAGACGAAGACCTGTTTCGGCAAAAAACAAAGCATTAATCAATTCTGTTTTTCCGCGTGAAAATTCTGCTGCAAAAGCCAGAGTAATCCGATCCGTATTTAAGCCATTGATGATATTTAAGATAGTATCCATACTATGGGGGTCGTTTAAATTATAGCGACTTCTCCATTCCTGATACATTTCTATAGCTTGTACCAACTGATCACGCCACTTTACATATTCGTGAAGTTGATCTCTAAATTCCAGGTTGCTCATGACTAGCCTATTTTCGGACTGTACTTGTTTTAATGATTAAACTACTTTTCAATAATTGTAGACTAAAAAGCAGAATCTGTTGGAGATAGATTTGAATTA
>CAZNGU010000132.1:0-6219 GCA_964572325.1 uncultured Methylomarinum sp. | reverse complement strand
AACCTGGGTATGCGGAGATCAAAACCCCGTGCCTTACCGCTTGGCGATAGCCCAAAAATAAAATCTATACTTCACACAGTAATACTACGCAAAATATCAATCAGCCCAGTACATCTAGCAATGGCGACCGATTCAAGCCTTTACTTAAATACGTTTGCCACTTGCCTCGTAAGGAATCAAATGCTTGTTGCGCCAATTCTTCTGAATCAAACTGTGCAAATACACAAGCACCTGTACCTGTTAATCTAGCCTCAGCAAAAATGGCCAGATCAACCAGCGCATCTGCTACTGGCTGATATAAATCCCGAACCACATCCAGACAATCATTTTGATGCTGACCCGAAATGAAGTCGGCCATTGTGATTGATTTACTGTTTCTTGTCAAATCCTTAACCAAAAAAATTTCTTTGGTATCGACATGACACTCTGGTTTTATGATCACCAGCCATTTTTCCTGAGGCTCTATTTTCTTTAACTTCTCACCCACACCCTCTGCCCAGGCTGCATGACCAAAAACAAAAACAGGTACATCCGCACCCAATTTCAGACCCAGTTCCATCAGTTTTTCCAGCGATAGATCCAGCTTCCATAATTGATTTAAAGCCACTAATGTTGTTGCCGCATCTGAACTTCCGCCGCCCAAGCCACCACCCATTGGCAATTTTTTTTCCAGCTCAATTAAAACTCCTTGTTGGCAGCCAGTAGTCTGCTGTAGTATTTTTGCAGCTCGTACCGTTAAATCTGTTTCTTCCGGAACACCGGGTATAGGCAATAACAAACTAACTTGCCCACCATCAAGTGGTTTAAAAGTTAACCAATCACACCAGTCAACTAACTGAAATACGGTTTGTAACAAATGATAACCATCTTCCCTCTGTCCGGTTATTCTTAACATCAAATTAATTTTTGCCGGTGCAGGCCACTTTTTTTCCCAATCTGTCATTACTTGTTCTGCTTTTATCCAATTACCACTGGTTAATGACTAGCTTTAAGCTTGCTTTATCATTTTCTATTTTAATTTTATAGGGCAATTCATCTTGCCCTATAACTTGCATTTGCAAATATTTAATCATCCACTGCGACTGTAAAAAACCTTTTTCAATCAATTGATAATCTTTTTTGGGGGCAAGTAATCCTCTCACCCAGAATTTCAATGCCGAAAAGGGTACCTTTATCCCCAATAACTCAGAGATCAATTTATCCTCTTCGCCATAATAATATAATCGTTGTTTACCATCATCAACCATCATTTCACCCTGCATTAGCTCAATGCGTGTACGTCCCTGTCCAAATGCGCCTGAAAGTTCAATATCATCCCTGTTTTTATGATGTTCCCAATCAATTGATGCAGATAACGATTGATCTGCATCAGAAATAGCTAATCGACCGCTAAATGACCACTCTTTTTTCTGGTATAAATAATCACGCCCTTCCAGATTAAAAACATTGCTTTCTTTAACAGGAGTTTCAACACATGAAAATAACTGCATGGATAGTATCAGCAACGCTATACAACGAAAACTCATTACTGTTTTAATTGTGGAAAACGTTTTAATAGTTTTAAAAGATATTCATCTTCAGGCGATGTTTTTAACACTTCTGTAAAAATTTCCTTGGCTTCTTTTTTTTCACCTTTGACCCACAAAACTTCTGTAAGATGAGCTGCAATTTCACTTTCCGGCAACTTCTTATAAGCATTACGTAATAGCTGTAGAGCCTCTTCGATGTTTCCCTTTTTAAAGTGCAACCAACCCACACTATCTATTATTACTGTCTCGTCCGGTTTTAAAGCCAAGGCTTTCTGTAAATAAGCTTCTGCCTCATCATATCGTTGTGTCCGGTCTGCCAAGGTATACCCCAGGGCATTCAAAGCACTTGAATCTTCCGGATGTTTTTCCAGAATCTTTTTTAAATCAGCCTCTAAAATATCCAGTTTATCCAACTTTTCAGCAATTAAAGAACGGGTATAAAGCAAATCTCTATTGTCAGGAAATTGCTCGAGCGCATGAGTCAAAACGTCAAAAGCTTGCTGATATTTTTTCTGTTCAACAAAAGCATCGGCTTTTAATAACAAAATATTCAATTGCTGCTTAGGGTATCGAGCCATTAACTGACTTAAGCGTTGCTCCGCTTCTACAAAGTTTTTTTGTTTCAATAAAACAGAAACTGCCGCCATTGAAGCATCATAAGCATAAAACCCTTGCGTTACTTTATCAAACCAGACCAATGCTTTTGCATAATTTTCTTTTTTATATTCAATTCTGCCACTATAAAAACTGGCTTGCGCATCCCACCGAGGCTTATTAATCAGTGGTTTTAAATTTTCCAGTGCTTCATCATCCTTTTCTTGCTGTAATAAAATTAAAGCCAGGGCAAATTGGCTTTCTCCATCATCTGGGTTTTTCCTTAAAACACTTTGATAAAGTTCTGTAGCATCATCAAACCGCTCAGCTTTCATTAAAACCTGAGCCAGCATTTTTCTTATTCTATTATTTTCTGGGTTTTCATCTAGAATGGACTCTAGGACATTTTTCGCAGTATCTAAATCACCTTTCTGTGCAGCCAGCTGTGCTTGTAAAACTCGTGCTTTATCCCAGTCTGGTTGTATTGCTAAAGCCTGATTAATTTTTTCTGTAGCAATATCTAATTTATTTAGCTGTCCAGCCAATAGAGCCTGTACAAAAAAGATCACAGATTGCTGCGGATGCAGTGTTGACAAATCTTGCAATGCTTCAAAAACAAATTCTGCTTTGCCTTCTTTTTCCAGAACCTTGCTTAATTCAATTAAAGTCGCTTCAAAACCTGCCGGATCCTCCTGCAGTATTTTACTCAGGTGTTCAACAACCGCTACTTTATCGGAATTTCTCAAGGCTGATAAAACTGCTATCTTTCTTGCTGTCAGACTATTTTCGTCCTGCTTTAGCCACAATGCCACTGCTTCATCAGTTTTTTTGGTATCTTTGAGATATAATCCTATTTTTGCTGCTCTTGCCGCAATCCGGGCATCATCAACCTCTTTTGCCGCTTGCAAATACCCTTCTAAAGCCACATCATACTGATTTCTTTGACCAGCAATTTCCGCCGCCATCAGAAGATAGAGTATTTTTGGTGAAATAGCAGTGGCTTTATTTTTTAAAACTTCAGTTTCGGCCGAACTATCATCAGTAGTCAATTCCGTTGTTATTTTTTCTGGTGTACTGACGCAACCTACTAAAAACAAGCTTACTATTATTACTTTTTTTATTAACACATTAATTCCTAACTTAGTACCAATTACACTGCTATAGATTAGCAGAAAATCAATTAAAACCAGACAAGCAATTTATTCCATTTGGAGAAAACCCGTATAATATTTAGAATATGTCGTTTAATAATTGTTTTTAAACCAAAATGATTACCATTCCAGAAAAATCATTTATTGAATTTATACTCTACAGAGTACTCGCCCGCTGTTATTTGGATAATAAATGACATTACTTGCCCTCGGGATAAATTATAATACTGCACCCGTCTCTATCCGGGAACGCTTAGCATTTCCTGAACATTCTCTTGAATCTTCTCTAAAAATGCTCTGGGATAATCATACGATTAAAGGTGCTGCCATTCTATCTACCTGCAACAGAACTGAAATCTATTGTCAAACAGCAGACAATGATAGCAGCCTACTGGTTCAATGGCTTGCAGATAATAAAAAAATCAGGACAGATGAATTTGCCCCTTATTTATACAGCCATACTGATAGTGAATCAATTCGTCACATGTTCCGTGTGGCTTGTGGTCTGGACTCCATGATTCTGGGTGAACCACAGATTCTTGGGCAAATGAAAACGGCTTACCAGGCAGCTTATGAAGCTGGAACTCTGGGTAAGCACTTAGGCAAACTTTTTCATCACACTTTTTCTGCCGCAAAAAAAGTCAGAACCGATACAGCGATTGGCTCCAGCCCAGTTTCGGTCGCCTTTGCTGCGGTGCAACTGGCACAACAAATTTTCGACTCTTTGAGTGAACAAACCGCCTTATTAATAGGTGCGGGTGAAACCATTGAGTTAACTGCCCGCCATTTATATCAAAACAATATTGGCAGACTGATTATCGCTAATCGGACCTATGACAAAGCTCATGCATTAGCCTCACAGTTTAACGGGTATGCAATTGCCTTATCAGAATTGCATTCACATCTGGCAGAAGCAGATATTGTGGTTTCTTCTACCGCCAGTCAACTGCCTATTTTAGGTAAAGGCCGGGTGGAAAGTGCCATAAAAAAACGCAAACACAAACCCATGTTTATGGTTGACCTGGCTGTTCCACGCGATATTGAAGCAGAAGTTGAACAGCTCAGGGATGTTTATTTATACACCGTTGATGATTTGCAAAATACCATCGACGAAAATATGGATTCTCGTCGTAAAGCGGCGCAACAGGCAGAAGAAATTATAGATACGCAAGTTGAACACTTTCTTAGCTGGATGCGCTCACAAGGAGCACAATCTGTAATTAAAGACTACCGATATCAAGCTGAATTAACCCGTAATACAGAACTAACAAAAGCATTAAAAGCACTAAAAAATGGTTCTACTGCAGAAGATGTTTTAAATCGCCTGGCATACTCTTTAACCAATAAACTAATACACACGCCCAGCAGCCAAATACGAAATGCTGGTGAAAATGACAGACACGACCTAGTAGCCGCTGCAAGAGAAATTTTTAAGGTATGAAAAAGCAGGTACAAGGTGAAAGGTTCAAGGTAAAAAAGAGCAGAACCGTAACCCATCGTCCTTTTCTCTACCTGCTTTTTGCTCTTTGAACCTTTGACCTTGTGCCTTTAAAAGGTATGAAAGAGCAGAACCGTAACCCATCGTCCTTTTCTCTACCTGCTTTTTGCTCTTTGAACCTTTGACCTTGTGCCTTTAACCTGCTCTTAATATAAATAGATGAAACAATCAATCCAGACTAAACTTGAAAATCTTAGTGATCGCTTTGAGGAAATAGCAGCACTACTTTCCCAGCCCGAGGTACAAAATGACCAAAATCAGTATCGTGCTTTAAGTCAGGAATATGCCCAGATAGATCCTATTGTTAGCTGTTATAAACAATACCAGGAAAATCAGGAAAATCTTGAAGCAGCTCTGGAAATGTCCAAAGATACTGACCCTGAGCTGCGGGAAATGGCTAAAGAAGAATTGCAGGAGACTGAAGCCATCAAAGAAACCTTGCAGCATAATCTGCAAATTCTATTGTTACCGAAAGATGCTAACGATAACCGTAATATTTTCTTAGAGGTCAGAGCCGGTACAGGGGGCGATGAAGCCGCTATTTTTTCAGGTGATCTGGCTAAAATGTACCAGCGCTTTGCTGAAAAACAAGGCTGGAAAATTGAACTCATTACTGAAAATAGAGGAGATCATGGCGGCTACAAAGAAATTATTCTACGTATAAGCGGCCAGGATGTTTATTCGCAATTAAAATTTGAATCTGGTGTTCATCGAGTACAGCGAGTTCCCGAAACCGAGTCTCAGGGGCGTGTTCATACTTCGGCTTGTACTGTTGCCATTATGCCAGAAGTGGAAAGTGTTGATGAATATGAAATTAAGTCCTCGGATTTGCGTGTAGATACTTTCCGAGCCTCCGGCTCGGGGGGGCAGCATGTCAACAAAACCGACTCCGCCATTCGCTTGACCCATATTCCTACAGGGGTTGTAGTTGAATGCCAAGATGAACGATCACAGCATAAAAACAGAGCAAGAGCCATGTCATTACTGCAATCCCGTTTATTGACTGCTGAACAGGATAAACAACAGGCAGAACAAGCTGAAAACAGAAAATTACAAGTGGGTTCCGGAGATCGCTCTGAAAGAATTCGCACCTATAATTATCCTCAGGGTCGCATGACAGACCATAGAATCAATTTAACACTTTATAAGCTGGATGAAATCATGCAAGGAGGCCTAGAACATGTAATCAAGCCGTTAATCAATGAGCATCAGGCAGAATTACTGACACAACTAGGTCATGACTGACATTCAGAATACCTTATCAAATGCAGAAAAGCATCTAGCTACGCTCTCTGATACGGCATTGCTAGATGCTGAAGTATTACTTTCTCATGTTTTATCTAAACCCCGATCACACTTTAGAGCATGGCCGGAAAAACAATTGTCGGAACAAGAAAGCATGCAATTTCAAGAACTCTTTAAAAAACGTCAGCAAGGGATTCCAATA
>CAZNGU010000131.1:0-6230 GCA_964572325.1 uncultured Methylomarinum sp. | reverse complement strand
TTTTAGTTCATCCTCGGCATCCCGTATTTCCTGATCCAGAATTCTCAAAGCCTGGCTGTCTGCAATCGCCTCGCCTACTTCATTTGCACTACCGCGTAGCGCAGTTACTATTTTTGACCATACACTCATGATTTTCTCCTTTTAGCTGTATTTTCTATAAGCTTTTACTACTTTGATGACGAGTATTTCAATTGATTAAATTGTTTGTCAGCTTTTTCATGCTGATTATTGAGAGCATGAAATACCTGCTGGTTTTGTCCGAGTATACTTCGCGCTGTAACAGAGGGAAAGACAAAAATATAATTTTTGTCTTTCCACTTCTACCCCTATTATTTTTTTCAATTATCTTACAGCTAGACTCTGTGCTTGATTTTTATGTGGAAAGGGAACCTCATCAATAATACCCGCTTCAGGATTATTAAATACAGCCAGGTCTAATTCATCTTCACCATGAGCAACAATACAGCTTACTGTTGCATCACAGGTCACATTAACCATAGTACGTAGCATATCCAGCAAACGGTCAACACCAATTATTAAGCCAATACCTTCAACCGGTAAACCGACCTGGTTAAAAACCATTGCCAGCATAATTAGACCTACCCCCGGTACACCAGCAGTACCAATTGATGCCAGTACCGACATGCCAATAATAGTTAGATATTGGCTTAATCCCAAATCAATCCCGTAAACATTGGCGATAAATACAGTCGCAACGCCTTGCATAATTGCAGTACCATCCATATTAATAGTTGCACCAAAGGGTACAGTAAACGATGCAATGGAGTTATGTACTCCCATACGTTTTTCTACTGCCTGTAGAGTAACAGGAATAGTTGCATTAGAACTGGCTGTACTAAAAGCGAATATTTGCGCTGAACGTATTTTTTTTAGAAACATCCTGGTATTTAATCGTGTAGTTAGGGTCAATAATGCATTTAAGGTAACAAAGGCATGTATCAATAAACACGCAACTACAACCGAGAAATAACCTATCATCGGTAAGACTAATCCAATACCTTGTTCGGAAAAGGTTTTTGCCATCAGACAAAAAACACCAATAGGCGCAAAATCCATCACAATAGTCACCACCTGCATCATCACTTCATTCATTTTCTCGGCACTATGAGCCAGCATTTTTCCGGTATTTCCGGTCATTAACATGGCAATAGCAAATAAAATCACAAAGAAAATAATTTGCAGCATTTCACCATTGGCAAAGGCATGAATGGGATTACTGGGTACAATATTAATAAAAACATCGGCTAATGGCGGTGCATCTGAAACGATAAACTGACTATCCTGAAACATCGGTGTTTCTTCACTTGTTCCGGGGCCAATAATGATTGCAATCGTTAGAGCCAGCGTGATAGCCATAGCCGTAGTTAGCATATAGAGTAAAAAGGCTTTTAGACCGACTCGCCCCAGCATTCCGACATCGCCAATTCCGCAAACACCACAGATCAGTGAAAAGGTAACTAACGGTACTACCAGCATTTTTAATGCGTTAATAAACATTGTGCCTAGCGCATGAAATATGCCTTGCACCAGATAAGTTTGTACCCAATCAATATGACTAGCAAAACCGTTTATTAAACTGCCAAGTAACAAGCCTATAGCCATAGCGATCAGAATTTTAGTCGTTATTGTCATTTTCTTATTCATACTGCCTCCTTATTTTCAGGTTTAATAATCCTGTGACTGGATAATAACTTGACGCGTTCTGATGTATTAGGAGAAGAGCTGTTAGTGGATAGAATCTGTGACCAAGTGGTTGCTTGATGCTGTTAAGTGGTTATATTCATTGGTAGGGAAGTGGTAAATCCCTATATTAAACTGCTTGAGATGAAATTATTACCACTTAAAGACTCCCTGATGTCACACAGCAAGTCATCCATTGAGAAATAAATGTAGTTTTTTTAAAGTGAGTGCTCATACAGACGAAAGGAGCACTTATTATGTTAAGAATACTTCTATTTTTTGTGGTTGTAGGTATGCTTGATGAGCATTTAGCAGAAGCGATTAAACACGGAACAGGATTATATTTTTTCTTAACACTGGAAATGCTGATTTTATTGCATACGCTGATAAGAACACTAACAATTTATTATAAAAGGTTTTGTTGGTGTTGCTTTAAAAACGATGCCATGCAGTGTATAGAAAAGGTTTATAAGCAAGGCTGGTTTATTGAAAGTATCTGGCAGTGTCGCTTTTGCCAACGTAAAAATATTAGAAAAAATAATTATTCTAAGGGTTCCTCATCTGGAGGAGGAGGTGACTATACCTCGGGAGGAGGTCATTGTGGCGGTGGTGGTGATTGCTATTAATTCATAATACGACTGTTTGTTCTGATATGTTGGGCGTGTAGTATAAGTACGGATAATCTGTGATATGCACATCCAATACCCCACAATACATTTCAAAAAAATAAGGAGAAAACCAGATGATGGACACGATTTTAGTTAATTGGAGAGAGTTAGCTCCAGAAACGCAGATTATTATTGTTGATGGTGTGAAAATAGTTTTTCTGCTTTTTTTTACATTAAAGTTTAAAAACAAAATGCAGCAATGGCTAATACCTTTTGAGCTGGAAAATTGTTTTAGCATACCCTCGCTTGATAAGAAAAAATCAAAGCGATTGCTTCCTTGGTTAAGCACTTTCCTGGCTTATGGGATGTGTCTTTCTCTGGCTGGCTTTATATTTAATCGCTTCATTGTGGAGCATCCATTATGGTATGCAATGCAAGATCAATTTTTGATGAAGTTTTGGGGGGTACTATTATGCTATATATTGCTAATGTGTCTATTAAAGCAAGGGCTTACCGCTATTAATGAATTATTAAAAAATCCTGTAATTGAACAGCTGATCGAAAAGAAATTTGTAAATGTGGAAAATAGCCAGACACATTACCAATCAATTCCACTAGCAACAAAGATAATTCATTTCAGTAGCTATGCACTCTATTTTGCTATAGCCTGGGTACTAGAGCTTATGTTAATCGTGGAGTTTTTTGAGTTAGCGTTGTTTTCAAGCTTGCTAAGCAGTTTAATGCTGAGTATGGGTAAAGTATTAGTGGCTTTGCTTATGTTGTATATAGCCTTTAAATTTTATGCCCGACAAGCAAACCAGGATTTTGAGCATACCAACTTATCTGCACTGGTATTAGTTTGTTGTGTATTATTAGGCACATTAATAATCGGTGGTTCAAATATCGTTATTTCCAGCATTCCCTGGTTGTTTTTGTTGATGGCTATTTGGCTGTTTTTATTAAGTCCAGACAAAGAAACTATTTCAAACTTGATCGCCGGTATTTATTTAAAAGTAACTCGTCCTGTGCTGAACAATCAAATTGAAACGTTTAAAATTAATAGCTTAGGTTTTTTTGAAAGTGAAATTATTCACTCTTCAGGCAAGCTGGAAAAAATTAAAAACTCGAAATTACTCATTATTTGTTCTGATGTTGAAAACAGTACGTCTGAAACGAATTAGTGCAAAAATTCATAAGTTTATTCTGATTACCAAATTTAGCCTATTCTCGGATAGCCTCCTATTAATCTGAATAGATAGGAATTTACCATTAATATTCTATGTAGAGCTATAGATAAGTGTGGTGGAATAAATATTGTAAATCTATGATAAATAATAGGGCGTTATTTTGTCTACAATTGATGTTTTTATAACACACTGGATCAACGGAAAACTGATATTTAATGCCTTGCAGCAAATGGCATTAATATTTGTTATTGCATTCTTTTTCAGCCAATCATCAGTTTTTCGAATACTCGTTAAAAATATTTTGCACAGGCGTGACTGGTTTTTGCTTTATGTTATTTTTTCCATTATTTCGGTAATGGGTTCTGTGTTAGCAACTAATGTTTCAATTCCTGGGAACAACGGTGTCTGGACGCAGGTTGATTCTCGTTCAATCGGTGCTTTTCTGGCAGGTTTATTAGGTGGGCCATTGTTAGGTACAGCTGTTGGGTTTACTGCCGGTTGTTACCGTCTTAGTTTAGGAGGTTCTACGGCTATTGCAGGTTTTGTAGGGACTACACTGGCTGGCTTAATTGCCGGCCTGGTTTATCAGTTTTGCTTAAAGAATAATCCGGAAAAACGCTTTAGCTGGCAAATAGCGGTAATCACCGTGTGCGTTGTTGAATTGATAATGAAAGGCCTGGTTTTTCTGACGTTGCATCCTTTTTCTGATGCCTTGGCATTAATACAAATAACACTATTACCTAACATCATTGGCAATAGTGTTGGCGCGGCTCTTTTTGTGAGTGTGTTAAGTGAATATGAGCGCAATAATAGTGCGTCATCTAATCGGGCATTACGTATGGCGGGAAGAATGACTAAAGCATTACAATATGGTCTTAATTCGCGTTCCGCAGATATTATTTGTCGAATTATCCGTAAGGAAACTCAAATTTCTGCCGTTGCCATGTCTAGTCGTGATCAGCTACTGGCTTTTAATGGTATTGGCGCGGAGCATCATCAAACACATGATAAAAAACTCATGGCCTTGATCAAGCAGGTTATTCAGCAGAAACGTCTTTTGTACCTAGATGGGCAACACAATAAATTTATCTGTTCCAGCAAAGATAACTGTCCATTAAATTCATTGTTGCTGACACCCTTAGTGGTAGACAATGTAGTTCAGGGTGTTTTATTATTATTTGAAACACAGCCACATTTTTTTCCAAAAGTGGACAAATCACTGGGTGTTGATCTGGCGCGTTTTGTCTCCCAACAACTGCTGGCTACAAAGCATCAACAACTATTACATGAGTCAAATTATGAAGCTTTAAAAGCACAGGTAAAACCCCATTTTTTGGCTAATGCGCTTAATACCATTGCGGCTATAATGAGACGAGATCAACAACAAGCACGCGATTTATTGAGTAATTTGGCTGCTTTTATGCGTCGAACTATTGATAAACAACAACTTATTACTTTATCAAATGAGTTGTTAAATTTACAGAATTACCTAGCCATTGAAACCGCTCGTTTTGGTGATAAACTGAAATTTTTCGTTAATATGGATACTGCGGTTGCCGATGTTGTTATCCCCAACTTTATTGTTCAGCCGCTGGTTGAAAATGCTATAAAACACGGTACTTCAAAAGTATTGCTTAATAGCAAAATTAATATTAATGCCTATCTTTTCGATGTGGAAACCGTCTGTATTGAAGTTAGTGATGATGCCGGGCTGTACGAAGCTTCTGAAGCCATGAGTCATTTAAAAAAGAAACCTGCCGGCATCGGCCTGGATAATGTCTCAAAGCGAATTAAACATCTGTGTGATGAGAACGATTCAGCACAAAAATACGGTCTTTTTATTCATTGCATAGCGGGTACTCAAACTACCGTTACCGTTAAAATTCCTTACCAAGTTAAACAATATGATTAAAGTTGTTATTATTGATGATGAACCTTTGGCACGAGAAGATATTTGTTTCTTGTTAAAAAAACAAGCGGATTTCCAGGTGGTAGCACAGTGTGGTGATGTGTTTTCCGCCTTGCGGGCATTACGTGAACACCAGCCTGATATTATGTTTTTAGATATTATTATGCCAGGGCATGATGGCTTTATGCTATTAGATTATTTAGGTCAGGATGAGTACCGCCCACACACTGTTATCGTAACCGGTGGCTCCAATGAGTTTGCAGTACTTGCCTATGAGCAGGAG
Source organism: uncultured Methylomarinum sp. (assembly GCA_964572325.1). Lineage (GTDB taxonomy): Bacteria > Pseudomonadota > Gammaproteobacteria > Methylococcales > Methylomonadaceae > QPIN01. The sequence goes on along the minus strand of CAZNGU010000131.1, from coordinate 542 downwards.
GCAGTTGATTATTTAGAAAAACCGGTTGAGGAGGCACGTTTTACTCAAACGCTGAATCGTATCAGGAATTTACTTAAAGCAAATAAACGCGAACCTGCTCCTTACTTGGAACGGTCGCTGGATTTTATACCTTGTCTATTCAATAACCGGATTAAATTGATTAAACCGGAAGATATCGAGTTTGTGCGTTCTGATCAGCGTGGCATTTATATTATCTGCATTGATGCTGAATATTACACCGAATTAACCTTAAGTACACTTTCAGGCAAGACAGCTTTGCTTAATTGTCACCGGCAGTTTCTGGTAAATATACAACATATTGATGAGCTATCATTACTGGATAATGGCTTGGCAGAAATTAAAACTTTATCGGGAAACATAGTCCCCGTTAGCCGTCACTATCTTAAAACATTAAAGCAGCAACTTGGGTTGGTTTAGGAATGGGTACGAAATAACTTGAGCAACTAGCGCGGTATTTTTGTTCGTATTCAAGGCGCGGCATAGGGCGCATAGCAAGCTATGTAACCGAAGCCGCAACGAAG
>CAZNGU010000130.1:0-6237 GCA_964572325.1 uncultured Methylomarinum sp. | reverse complement strand
GCATTAACTTCTCAGTCGATGACTTTGGTACAGGTTACTCTTCTCTGGCTTATTTAAAACGCTTCCCTCTCGATCAGCTAAAAATAGATAAATCTTTTGTAGACGATATTAATGTAACTGATAACGGCCATGTGATTATCGAAACTATTATCGCAATGGCCGATCGTTTAGGTTTTAATTTAATCGCCGAAGGTGTAGAAACCGAAGAGCAACTTAATTATCTTAAGGATAATGGCTGTTATCATTACCAGGGTTATTATTTTAGCCGGCCGTTAGATGCTCATAAATTTACAGAAAAATATATACAAACCAACTTAATACCAACAGCCGTATAACTAAGATTATTATTCTGCATTATACTCTTTCTCCTTAGATAGAAAGACAGGGATAAAAAAATACTTTACATAGTTACAGTGACAGAGTATATCGCGCCCCTAGACATATTGCCCTGCACACCAGCCAGAAGACCAGGCCCATTGAAAATTATAACCGCCTAACCATCCTGTCACATCCAACACTTCGCCAATAAAGTATAAGCCTGCTACTTGATTACTTTGCATGGTTTTTGATGAAATAGTTGCACAGTCTACCCCACCTAAAGTTACTTCTGCTGTTCTATACCCTTCCGTGCCATTCGGTTTTATTTCCCAGCAATGAATAGCCTGTGCTATCGCTTCAACGCCTTGATTTGAAATGTCCTGAATTGACATAGCCCAGTATTTTTTATCAATTAATGCTTCGACTAGTCGTTTCGGCAGGTATTCCGCTAAAATATTTTTAAGCTGATTTTTTACTTTATCTGCTCTTTTTTGTCGTAAAATTTGCACCACATCAAGATCAGGTAAAAAATTTATAGTAAGCCCTTCCCCTGCTTGCCAATAGGAGGAAATTTGTAAAATGGCAGGACCACTCAACCCTCGATGGGTAAATAATACATTTTCTTTAAATTCTTGGTTTTCGCTTGTCACCTGGCATTCAACGGCTATCCCGGATAATGTTGAATACTTTTGTTTGTCGCCCTCTTGTAAAGTAAAGGGTACTAATGCTGCTTTAACCGGAATCACTGCAATAGCAAACTGCTCAGCTAGTTGATAACCAAAAGCAGTGGCTCCCATTTTAGGTATAGACAAACCTCCTGTAGCGATCACCAGGGATTGGCATTGAATACTCTGCTGCTCTGAATTAACTTGAAAATTATTATCCGCGTGTTTGATGATCCCTTGGATTTTGCAGTTAAGCTGAATAGTCACGCCTGCCTTCTCGCATTCAGCAAGTAACATATTTAAAATATCTTTAGCGCTGTCATTACAAAATAATTGACCATGACTACGTTCATGAAAAAGGATTTTGTATTGATTAATGAGCCCAAGAAAATCCCATTGGCTAAAGCGACTTAAAGCAGATTTACAAAAATGAGGATTTGCTGAAATAAAATTTTCCGCCTCAATTGAATAATTAGTAAAATTACAGCGACCCCCACCAGACATAAGGATTTTCTTGCCCGGCTTGTTTGCATGGTCTAACACTATAACTCTGCGCCCTCGCTTCCCTGCTTCAATAGCACACATTAAACCTGCGGCTCCCGCACCCACAATAACTACATCGGTTTGTATCATTCTGCTATTGTGGCAGAGTCAATAATTTCAGTATCATTTAGATAACAGCCGGGATCTTCCTGCCAGGCATCCTGGTAAATTTGTTGTGCTCGCACACGGGTATTACCATTGCAAATAGATTGATAATCACAGGCACCACATCGCCCTTTCAATGGCCTGGGCGTGGCTTTTAGTCCTGCCATCAGAGGATCTGAAATATCTTGCCATATTTCAGAAAAAGCTCTGTCACGGACATTTCCTAAGCCATAGTGCCACCAAAAAGTATCAGGATGTACATTGCCCAAATTATCAATATTAGCTACATTAACACCAGAAGCATTACCGCCCCATTGTTGTAGTTTAATTTGTAGATGATTTGCCTGCTCCGGGAATCTTTTTCTCAACCAGTGCAAAAAATATACCGCATCGGCATCATTATTACCCGTTACTATTTCTCTCTCAATCCCTTGTTGCTCCCATCGCAAACTAGCTTCAAATAATTGATTCATGACATTTCTTGTCATCATGAAATCGGCATCATCTTTACGATTTTTATTGCCTCTGCCGCCATAATTCAAATGTGATAAATAAAATTTGTCAATATCCTCTTCATCCATTAATTGCAACATAGCAGGAAAGTCATGCACATTATCTTGTGTCAGAGTAAATCGAATACCGGCTTTAATACCTTTTTCACGACACAGACGAATACCTGTCATTGATTGCTCAAAAGAGCCGTGTTTTTGGCGGAATTTATCATGTGTTTTACCAATGCCATCTAGACTTATCCCTATATATTGATAGCCTATCTCTGCAATTTTCTCAATATTATTAGCTGTAATTAAGGTGCCGTTACTGGACAAGGCAACATAAAAGCCCATGTCTTTAGCTCGTTTTGAAATGGCAAAAATATCAGGATGCAATAAAGGTTCACCGCCAGATAAAATTAACACAGGCACTTTAAATGCTTTCAGTTCATCCATGACCTGATAAATTTCCGGGGTACTTAATTCTCCAGGAAAATCAATATCTGCCGAGGTGGTGTAGCAATGCTTACAAGTCAGGTTACAACGTCGAATCAAATTCCATATGACTACCGGCCCCGTAGGTTTTCGTGCGGGTTGTATGGCTGTTGGATTTAATGCTTCACGCATATATTGGCTGAGACGAAACATTTTATTTACCTATCCGTAAACCGGTTTTCTTTAAAATCCGGGTGCTGTATAACACCTCTTGCTGACGGTTAAATTCACCTAGCAAATGGGTGATTATTTTCACTTGTTCTAATACACCTGTTTTCGTTTTACTATGCACCATAGCAAATAAATTATAGGGCCATTCAGGAAGGTGCCTGGGTCTATGATAACAATGGCTAACAAAATCCAGCTCCCCTACCAGAGTGCCTAATTGATCAATTTTTTCATCCATTACATCCCAAACCGTCATGCCATTATAGCGATAGCCCAATTTGTAATGATTTGGTACGGCACCAATGCGTCTGATGACGCCATTTTTCTGCATCATTTGCATTCTTTTCATAAGCTCGGCAACTGGCATATCAAGCTGGCTGGCGATGGCTTGATAGGGTTGCGCTACTAATGGCAAGCCTGCTTGAGTTGCTATTATAATTTGTCTGTCAACCGCATCTATCATCAGGCTTCCAGCTTTAAACCAACAAAATATTCATTGCTCTTTGGCATATTAAAAACAGTTAAGCCTGTTTTTTGTTCAATTTTCTGAATCACAACACTTATCTGTTCAGAAGTTTCTGTTGCTAAAACAAACCACATATTCAAGGCGTGATTACGTTGATAATTATGTGCCACTTGCGGAAAAGCATTAATCATCTCGTTTACTTTTTCAAATTCGGGTTCAGGCACTTTAATAGCAGCAAGCGTTAATGCACCGCCCATTTGTTCTGCATGATACAGGGGACCAAACCGGGACAAAATGCCATCATCTAAAAGTTGTTGCAAGCGTTCCAGTAATAATTCTTCGCTGATATTTAACTGTTCTGCCACATGTTGATATGGAGAGTCAACAATGGGAAACCCCTCTTGAAGTTGATTGATAATCCGCTTATCCAGCTTACTCAACTGTTTCATAGTCTTTTTCCAACACTTGCTCAGCCACTTGTTTATACAATGCGCCCCGTTGTTTAAAACACTGTTTACTGAACAATATTTCCTTTGGTATGTGTTTAAGTCCACATGTTTCCAACAAATAATCCAGCTGCTCCAGCACCCTTTCTTTGGTTTTTCCATGTATCATAAAATACAAATTATAAGGCCATTGTTTGCCTTGCCGGGGTCGCTGATAACATAGATTAACAAAACCAAATTGGCTAATCTCCACCCCCATCGGGTCAATGATTTGATCGGGTATATCTATCACAATCATAGCATTGGCACGATAGCCTAATTGCCTATGATTTACAATAACCCCCAAGCGTTTAAGTAATCCTTTTTGTCTAAGATCAGTCAGCCGATCAATCACCTGCTGTTCTGACAAATTCAACTCGCTAGCAATGTGCTGATAGGGTCTTAAGCAAAGGGGTAATCCATTTTGTATTGCTTCTATCAGTTGAAAATCTATTTCATCCATTATCAAGATCCAGCTCAAAGCCCAGATTAATAAAATAATCTTCCAGCAAAGGTAATTGCATGGTTTTATAACCACTTTGCTGTTCAATAGCGTTTAAAGTAGTTTGTAATAGTTCATCGCTACTACTGATTAAAACAAACCATAAATTGAAACGATTTTCCCTTTCATAATTGTGGTTAACTTCAGAAAAACTATTGACTATGGCAGCAACTTCATACAATTTTTCTACTGGAATCGCCATAGCAACCAACATACTTTTACCTATTTGATTGGGCTTGATAATGGCTCCAATACGGCTAATTAAAGTTTGATCTGTTAATTCCTGCATGGCTGACAACACATCAGCTTCACTAACATTAAGCCTCTCTGCAATTGCCAAATAAGGCCTGGGAGTCAACGGAAAATCCTGCTGAAAATCATTCAATAATTGTTTCTGCAATGAGCTCAACACTGTTTATAAACCCAGTTTATGTGCCCGCGATGAAAAGAAAATTCCGCTGGGTTTTTGGGCGCCAAGATGTGCTTTTTCTATGAAACTATCGGTATCGTAAATAATTACCTTATCATCATCACGTACCGACACCCACACTTCTTCAGCTCTAGGGGTAAATTCCATATGTAATACGGCTTTACCTGGTATCAAGGATTTTATAAGCGTTAAATCTTTAACATCTATAATTTGCAGATGCTGATTATCAGGAAAAGCAAAATTCACCCATACTTGGCGACCATCGGGTCTGGCCATAACAAATACGGGTTGTCCCAGTACCGGAATACGTTTAATTAACTGCCAATTGTGCTTATCAATGACTAGCACTTCGTGCTGCCCTACGGCTGGCACAAACATCAAATTACCCGCATCAGCCCAGCCTTCAAGGTGTGGCATTTTATAAACGGGTAATTTTTCATCCTGCTTACCGTAATCACTTAATATTCTTTTAACAGCTAATTCAGGTTGCCACAAATCCAGTAACGCTAAACCTCTTTCACCAAACAGACCGGCTATATAGTAGCGGCCACTTGGGGAAAGTAAGGCATCATAAGGCTGCTTACCAATGTTTTTAAATTTTTGGATGATGGGTTTATTGGGGTTTTTAACATCGACCACCCAAATTTCACCTGCATCAAACAAGCTAAACACAAAACGCTGACCAGGCGCATCCACTAAGCCTACTACTTTAGATAGTTTATTACCGGCATAAACCGCAGGAATATCCACGATTAACTGTAAAGTATCACTGGCGAAAATTCTTACACCGCCGGGTGTGTAATTAGATACAGCAATCAAACGACCATCTTGGGAAATAGCTCCACCAATACTATTGCCCGCCTGAATAATACGTTTATCAATTTTATCCCGTAATAAATCAATTTTACTCAAGCCACCATCACGTCCAAAAATATAGGCATATCGCTGGTCACGTGAAAAAACCACTGAGGCATGAGATAAATCACCTAATGCTTCAATACGTTTTAAAATAGTTTTTTTAGTGGTATTAATAATTAGCACTGTGCCTTGTTCACGTTCTACAATCACACCCAAGTCGCCAGTGCCACGTAATTCAGCGTTGACAGAGCTAGCTATCAACCATGTACTAATTAATAAAAGTTTGAGGAACATGGATTCAAGAAAATAATAAGATATTACTGTTTGATTCGGTTTTGGCGCAAAAAATCCACCAGCCATTGTGCTTCTTTTTCATTGATAAAATCACGCCAGGGAGGCATTGCCGTTCCTTTTCTACCGTTTAAAATAGTTGACACCAAAAAAGCATCGTCTTTATCTTTAATGGCTTCAGCTAATAAAGGAGACCCTAGACCTCCTTTCAAACTTAAGCCATGACAAGCACCACAATCATGCTTTAATAGATTAATTAACTGCTGCTGTCTATCCTTATCTGGAACTTCAGCCCATGCATTAGCAACAAAGACTAATATAAATAAGCAAAATTTCATCAATTAAAGAATGGGAACGAAATAACCTGAGCAACTAGCGCGGTATTTTTGTTCGTCTTCAAGGCGCGGCATAGGGCGCATA
>CAZNGU010000129.1:0-6264 GCA_964572325.1 uncultured Methylomarinum sp. | reverse complement strand
CTGTGGAATCAAGAGCTTGTGCTAGAAACCGTGATCCAACTGATTTTTCTAGGATAATAGCTATATTCAAGAAACGAGATAAACACATGAATGAAAAAAGAAAAGTTTTAGTCGTTGACGATGAAAAAAACATGCGTATTACCTTGGCAGATATATTAACTGATGAAGGCTACCAGGTTGATACAGCTGAAGATGGGCACATGGCCGTAACAATGTGTCAAAACACTGAATATGATGTGGTTCTGATGGATGTTAGAATGCCGGGAATCAATGGTGTAGAAGCCTTTCGTCAAATACGCCAATCCCAGCAAGGTTTGCGCGTTATATTAATGAGTGCCTTCAGCCTTGAGGGACTAAAACAAGAAGCGCTTGAAGAAGGTGCGATTGGCTTTTTATCCAAACCACTAGAAATTGAAAGTGTTATCGGCCTAATAGAGGAACAAAAAGAAACCTCCATTCTAGTGATTGAGGCCGATGATAAAATCGCCACCCCCATACATAATACTTTAAAAGATAAAGGCTTTTGGGTGCAAGTCTGTCATAAACCTCATGAAGCCTTGTCTTTAGTTGAGCAAATTAATTTTGACATTATTTTTATTGATGTTGAATTAGCTGAAATGAACGGTCTTGATACTTATTTAGCTATAAAAAAAATCACCCCTTCTTCTATCTCTATTATGATCAGCGGTAGAGAAGAAGAATTTGTTAAACTTGCCAGAGAAGCAGTACAGCAAACCGCCTATACCATCATCAAAAAACCGCTAAATCTTGATCATCTCCTGTCCTTACTCAGTCGAATACAAAAACAACGTGTTTCTGACGATATTCAAAAACCAAGTCTAAATGAATAAACTGTATTAGCCCAAACTCAATCATACTATTGCCCTGTTTTAAGTCGCATTTGCTTTTCATAAAAATGATGAGGCTCCAATATAATGTCTTCTGTAAAAAAAGCTTATAAATATTACGCTATATCAATAAGCGTAGGATGTGCTGAGGAACGAAGCGCATCTTATCAGCACCATTGATGCGCTTCCTGCCGTCAGCACATCCTACATTATTTTAAATTCGCACCCCATAAAAAAATTAAGCCACCTGGAAATCACCCCACTTTTAGAGAAATTACCTGGACTTATACTTCGCGCAGTCACGGATGCGGAATTTATGGCGAACTGATTTTTGTCGAGAGCAAGGCACTGAATCAGGCGCATAGCCAGCTACGCAACTGATTCAGCAACACAGCTATCGGCAAAAACTCAGTCGTTAGAAATCCGCATCCGTGACCGCGCGAAGCATATACTGCCCAGAAATCGGTTTCCATACGCGGAAAGCTATTAATTTCTACAAAATATTTTGACACCTTCAAAGTCAGATTCTCTATGCCATTTTATTCAAAAAGAGGTTTGCTAAAATTATGCTAGACTAGTATTTATACTATGTTGATACAAATAGCTAATATTTGCCTTTTCCTGTGTGTTTAATTAAGTATTACTATTTTTCTTTGCTAAGGAGATAATGACTATGCCGACAACCACTATATATTTTGCAACGAACCGCAAACCTAATAAATCAAACGCTGCTCTTTTTGGTAAAGGCTTTTCTAAAGAAGGCCTTGGAGATGTTAAATTTGGCTCAGCTGATGTCATTGATGGCAATTTAGAAAAGGCCAGCATCAAAATCTTGTCTAATAATCCTAAGCAGGGATCAAAATCACTATTTTCTGAATTAAGAAAAAAAATGAAACTGGATCAGGTTGATTCACTGATTTTTATTCATGGTTTTAATGTTTCTTTTGCTGATGCAATAACATCCGCCGCTAAAATGGCAGAAAAATATGCTGAGAAAAATTACAAACCTAATATTTTTGTTTTCTCCTGGCCTTCTGATGGAAGTATGAGCAGTTATTTTAATGACCGACATGATGCTGAAGCCTCTGGTTATGCATTTGCCAGAGGTTTAATGAAATTCTCAGCCTTTCTCAAAAGCTGTGAACCCGATGAGGTATGCAACCAAAAGGTACATCTTATGGCGCATAGTATGGGAAATTATGTATTACGCCATGCCTTACAGCAGGCTCAAAAAATTTCCGGAGGAGCTCCTCTTGCACGTATTTTTGATGAAGTTATTTTAACCGCTGCTGACGAAGATGATGATGCCTTTGAATACGACTATAAATTTTCACAGCTGCATAGATTAGCACAGCGCATTACTGTCTATTTTAATAGCGGTGATCTGGCCTTAACTATCTCTGATGCTGCTAAAGGAAATCCGGACCGGCTTGGACATGACGGCCCTAATAAACCCCACGACATTTCTGCAAAGGTGGTACTGGTTGATGCCAGTAGTGTGGTCGGAGGCATAGCAGAGCATTCTTATCATCAGGAAGAAGACAGTGTTATTTCAGATATTATTGCTGTTTTACACGGCGAAGGCTCAGAACTTATCAGTGGTCGTGATTATGTTCCTCATGCCAACAAATTTAAATTAAAATAATTTTTTTAAGTAGGATATGTTGTCGTAGAACACAGAAATGAAACTAACATTTGGCTTAATAAGTGATGGAAGCCGTAGGTTAGCCCGTCATTACAATAATACCTGAATCCGTGAATTCAATGCAGATTCAGGTAATAATGAAGCGCTAATGTAACGCTTCTCCCCGCGCCAATTTAGGTAGTTTTCCATCAATTCCGATAGCCATACGCATCACTTTATTTTTTGCAGGTGAAATTCGTTCGGCCAAGCCCAAGCCCAGGTTTCTTATAAATTTTAATGGCAGTGCATCATTACTAAAAACACGGTAAAAAGCATCCATAACCGTCATCATTTTTAAGTTTTCATTCCTGCGCATTTTTTCATAACGTTTTAAAACGACTATATCAGCAATATTTTCGCCTTTGCCACTCGCATTGATCAATACTTCCGCCAATGCCGCAGCATCAAGCAAACCAATATTAACACCCTGCCCTGCCAATGGATTGATCATATGCGCCGCATCGCCTACTAATGCAACACCCGTTTTTACATATTGCTGAGCATGTTGCCGTTTTAACGGAAAACTGGCTACAGCTAAAACCTGCTTGACCTTACCTAGACATTCGGGAAAGGTGGCTGACAGTTCTGCTATCAAGTTTTCATTAGACAGGTTTTTCAAGCGTTTAATTTGCTCTGCCGTGTTATACCAGACTAAAGAAGCAAAATTGCCCGAAAGAGGTAAAAAAGCTTGGGGGCCACTCGGTACAAAACGTTGCCAGGTAATATCTTGTTGCTCATATTCGGTTTCAATATAAATCACCATAGCATGTTGATTATAATCCCAGCTACTAACACCTAAGTTAACAGTTTGCCTAACTCTGGAATTTCCTCCATCAGCAGCAACTATAAGCTTTGCTCTTATTTTACGCCCATCTTCCAATTCTAAAATAGAAGGCTGCGATGCGGTATAATTAATTTTATTTATGCTAACCGGTGCTATTAATTCAACATTATCAAACTCAGCTAATCGTTCTAATAAAGCCAGTTGAGTAATTCTGTTTTCAACAATAAAACCTAATTCACTACGCTTAATATCCTTACAGTTAAATTCAGTATCACCCGCTGTTTCCCATACTCTCATTCTCCGAAAAGGACAAAAACGACGATTCAACACTCCTTGCCAGGCACCAATTTTCTCCAAAATAGTTTGTGAGGCAATACTTAAGGCAGAAACACGCAGATCATGAGGCTGACCATTTGAAAAAGTTTTGGGTAATGTTTGTTCTACAACAGCCACGCTTAAGTCACTCCCACCCAAAGCACATGCTACTGTTGCACCGACCATGCCACCACCCACAATGACCACATCAAAATCTTTTTTCATAACAATTAGTCAATAATTATTTAAGGGGCTGACAATAGCAATCCCCCTGCTTTTTTGCAACATGCAGTTTTTATAGGGTGTGATTAAAAGTGAAGTAATATACTTCGCGCGGTCACGGATGTGGACTTTATGGCGAACTGATTTTTGTTGAGAGCAAGGCGCTGAATCAGGCGCATAGCAAGCTACGCAACTGATTCAGCAACGCAGCTATCGGCAAAAACTCAGTCGTTAGAAATCCGCATTCGTGACCGCGCGAAGTATATATAACCATGAAGCACATGAAAGATAGAGCAAAGACGAAGATTGCTCATCTTCATGTGCTTCATGGTAGAAGAGCGATGATTTTTACGTCACTTTTAATCATACCCATTTTATACTAATTTAAAAAACTTTAGCGCTTAATTTAACCAGCCCCCAACGGCTTGAATAGGTTGCTGGCGATCTGTTTGGCTTACCCAAATAGCGATAGCTTTCCTTTTGGCTTGAAATTGCTGGGTATCCGGTAGGGAAATATGCCACTGCCCGTTGAATGAATTCTGACTGGTCTGCCCAATCACTACAAAATCATGTGCTGAAATCCGTCCAGCATTTTCTCCCGCTTTTATTTTAGTGGTAAAACCAAAGCCTAATATAGCAATATTGAGTTTTAATGAATCATTAGCAATGATGCCAGAGGCAAATGTAGCTTCTAATTGATTATCAGCAATAGATGCTTTAAGTTGCCCCGGTGTGTTAGGAGAGGCAGTCAGTGTTTTTAAACCAAACCATTGCCGCCATTCTTTGCCATTATTGACAAACCCTGGGGTGTATACGGTACTAATGCCTCTTTCTTGATGATATCGTCGCTGGCGTTCTGTATTAGCGGGTGTGGCAAATGAGTCTTTCCAGCCAATGTAATCCCAATAATCGACATGAAATGCCAACGGAATAATTTGTTTCCACAATCGAGGATCATCTTTTAGTTTGTTTAACCAGCGCTCAGCAGGTGGACAGCTACTACAGCCTTCCGAGGTAAAAAGTTCGATTAAAGTCGTTTGTTGCTTGCTACTGGAAAGGGTCAGGGGGTCACTGTAGACAGTGGAATGAAAAATTAAACCTAGAATAATGATAAATGCTTTATATACTTTATTCATAATTTCGAAGCCTGCCAGAGTAACAACTCTCTCGGATTATCAAATTTGAATTAAGTTCACAAGAAACTAATACACTTGTGTAGCAACGAACACAGATGAAGTGTCTATGCCTTTTCTTCATAAAGCAATTTAATTATTATGCCGCTACAGCACTTAACTCATAATCTTCATAAACCCTGATTTTTTTCCAGCCCACAAACTTACTCTCATCGAAAGCCAGGTCATGATCAATCGAATGTTCATAACAGCTTCGGAATAATCTTGCTGTTCTGAAAGCATGCAATTCATCGTCGGCGGTAACTGTTTGTACATTGCCTACCTGAAACGTTTTATTGCGGGATTTTCTGTCTTTAACCCAAAATACGGTATAGCAAAGATAGCTTTTATCTTTCCTATGGTCATATTTTATAGTTCTTGAAACACCGGTAACGCCCGTTGTTGTTTTATTTTTGGGTGGCTTCAGAAAACGAGTGCGACTGCCTTTTAACACGACTAGCATCTGATCTCGCCATGCTATGGCAGCCTGCAAGGACTTGCTTTTGTTTCCCCATAATTTATGAGAAAAATAGCGGCTACTTTCTTTGCCTCTTCTAACTATGCGTACTTGAAAACCAAAGGCATCGGGTTCGGTAATGTGTTTATTTTTTGCCATATTGCTATACTCCGTTGATCTGTAGCTCATTGAAAAATACTCATATCTTAGGTGACAGATATTTAATGTTATTCTTGTAAGCTATTAACTACAGATTATCCAGAAAGTTCAACTAAAGTTCAAGTTTTTCTTAGTATATATTGCGCAAATACCCAGTAATTTAGTGTAGAATAGAGCCAAAACACGTTTAACTATTTTCGTGTTATTTAAACCCTTTGTTTCATATTATTTTTGGAGAAAGATAATGAGTGTTTTAGTAGGAAAACAAGCCCCTGATTTTACAGTTCCTGCGGTATTAGCTAATGGCGAAATCGTTGATTCTTTCAGCTTTTCAGACGCAACAAGAGGAAAATATGCTTTAGTATTTTTCTATCCCTTGGATTTTACTTTTGTTTGCCCTAGTGAACTAATTGCCCTTGATCACCGTATTGATGAGTTTAGCAGTCGAGGGGTGGAAGTTGTGGCAGTATCTATTGACTCTCATTTTACTCATAACGCATGGAGAAATACCGCTATCAATGACGGCGGCATTGGTCCAGTACGCTATACCATGGCAGCAGACCTAGACCACCAGATTTGTAAGGATTATGACGTTGAAGCTGAAGTTCCTGCTGTTGCTTATC
>CAZNGU010000128.1:0-6269 GCA_964572325.1 uncultured Methylomarinum sp. | reverse complement strand
ATTGAAGTGATTAGAGGGCCGGGCTCTGCTTTATATGGCGCTGATGCTTTTTCCGGCGTAATCAATATTGTAACAAAAAAAGCCAAGGATATTGATGGTACGGAAATAGGGATTCGAGGCGGGTCATGGGATGCCCAGAGTATCTGGGGACTGCATAGTGACCAGTGGCTGGGTTGGGATATAGCAACCACCTTGCAATATGCCCATAACAATAATGATGGGGACAGAATTATCAAGGCGGATGCTCAATCAGCTTTTGATGTAGGCTTGGGTACTAATGCATCCCTGGCACCGGGAGAAATGCAAACACAAAGTGAAAGATGGAATGCCCATTTGAATTTGCAACGACAATATTGGGATGTAAACTTTTGGGCTTTTAATGAAGTTGATCAGGGTTTAAGAGCGGGGGCTGGTGGTGCTTTGGATGACGAAGGGGTTCTAAATGGTGAAAATTATTTAACAGATCTACGTTTTACTTCTGAAAATCTTATCGAAGACTGGGAGTTTTTAGCACATAGCAGTTACCTGTATACGGGGATAGAAACAAATGTACATGTTTTTCCTGATGGTACTCTGCTACCCATTGATGATAATGGTGAATTGAATCCAATAGGGCGTAACCTAACTTTGTTTCCAGAGGGTGTAATTGATAAAATAGCCATTGAAAACCAGGTAGTTTCTATTGAAATAGGCAGCATTTATAAAGGTTTGGAAAACCATCTACTCAGATTGACTACAGGGTTTCGCTATGAGCAAGTGAGGGTTAAAGAAAGTCGTAATATTGGTAATGGTATTATTATTGGAAATCCAGCAATAGTTGATAGTACTTTGACCAAGACTACAAATGATAACATTTTTTTACCCGACTCTCAGCGTACAATTTGGTCCGTATCAATACAGGATGAATGGCAAATCATGCAGGATTGGTCATTTACTGCTGGCATAAGATATGATGAATATTCTGATTTTGGTACGACTATCAACCCTAGGTTTGCTTTGGTTTGGGATGTGAACGAACAATTGAGTGCCAAGTTGCTTTATGGGCAAGCCTATCGAGCACCCAGTTTTTTAGAACAGAAACAAAATAGCTTATTATTTACCGGAAATCCTGATGTCGAGCCCGAAACTATTGAGACTGTTGAGCTGGCTTTTGATTATCGTCCCAAAAACAACCTGAGACTTGCCAGTAATTTTTATTTCTATCAGATTAATGATTTAATATCAGGCGCAGTAGGTAGTGACACAAGCGTTGAAAATACCGCAGGGCAAACTGGCTATGGTGCTGAATTCGAATGGGACTGGAGATTTCATCAACAATGGAATTTAAAAGGTAATTATGCCTGGCAGTATGCACGGAATAAGGAAACTAATCGTAGAGTAACCGGTGTACCCGAGCATCAGATTTATACCGCATTGGTATGGGAGTTTTTACCAAAATGGCGAGTACAAACACAGATAAACTGGATAGGACATAGAATTAAGAGCGCGGAAGAAAATAAACGCTTAAAAGATTATGAAACGGTGGATATAACGTTGAATAGTCGACGGTTTTTAGAGCATATAGACTTTTCGGCTTCTGTACATAATGTTTTTGATTCTCAGGGTAAAGAAGCCGCTATTAGTAGTTATCCTGATAACCTGCCTATTCCTAGTCGTAGTTTTTATCTGGAAACAACCTTACATTTTTGAAAAATTTATTACCATTAGATGGCGAGCTTTATTTAGCTAGAGGGTTTTATAAATCGGCGCAATCGCAACAGTTATTCAATACCTTACGAGATGATTTAGCCTGGCAGGAAGAACAGATATATATTTATGGGCGATGGCTAAAAGTGCCACGATTGATGTGTTGGTATGGTGATGAAAATGCTTTCTATCATTATTCGGGTGTTAATCATCAAGCTTGACCCTGGATTGAACCTTTGCTAACAGTAAGAGATAAGATTGAAAATGCGTTTCAATGTGCATTCAATAGCGTGATGGCTAATCTTTACCGTAATGGATTAGACTCCATGGGTTGCCATGCCGATGATGAAAAGGAATTAGGATTAAACCCAACGATTGCGTCCTTGAGTTTGGGAGCAGAGCGCTTGCTTAAATTTAGACATCAAAAAAGTAAGCAGGGTGTAGATGTTGTTTTAGGGCAGGGTGACTTGCTGATAATGGCAGGAGAAATTCAGCATCACTGGCGCCATGAGCTACCCAAAACAAAAAAACCAAAGACAGAGCGGATTAATTTAACGTTTAGAAAAATAATTAAAGTACTTTGATTGTTTGTATAGGCTTAAAAACTCGTTATTGTTAAGAATCTTCAAGCTTACTTAGCCTTTTTTCCAAGGCTTTAAACTTTTTAAATAATTCAGGTAGTTTACTGAGAGCAGCTAATTCACGCCAGGCCACTTTTTTATCCTTTGCTGGAAAACCAAATACTTGTGCGCCAGGTTCTATATCACTAGGTACGCCTGACCGTGCCATAATAACGGCTTGTTGACCAATATTAACATGATCAGCGATACCGGAACTACCTGCTAGAACAGCTCCATCCCCTATGGTACAAGAGCCCGAAATACCCGATTGTCCACAAATAATCACATTTCTCCCAACTTGATTATTGTGCCCTAATTGCACCAGATTATCTATTTTACTGCCTGCACCTATAGTGGTTGAACCGAGTGCACCTCGGTCAATACAGGTATTTGCACCAATTTCAACATGATCAGAAATCACGACATTGCCAACATGTGGTACTTTAACATGTTCATTATTACGATATTTATAGCCGAAACCATCCGCTGCAATAATAGCGCCTGAATGAATAGTGACATAATCACCAATGATGGTATTGTCATAAATCACTACATTGGGATAGAGGCGACAATGTTTACCGATAGTCACATGGTGACCAATATTGACACTGGAAAATATTTCGGTATGGTCGCCAATTTTAGAATGTTCTTCTATGGTAGAAAAAGCGCCAATATTAATGTTTTCACCTAATAAAACATGCTCTGAGATGGCTGCATGTTTCGATATTGATCGCTTATATTCAGGGCTGGGGTGAAGTACCTGAACCGCTTTCAGAAAGCTGATTTCCGGGTCTTCACAAAATAGTAAAACCAGGTTTTCGGGTGTCTCTTCACAAGACAATTGTTTAGAAATAAAACATGCCGAAGCTTGGGTATTTTTTAAGTATTTTATATATTTAGGGCTACTTAAAACAGTCACCTGATTGACGCTTGCTGTCATTATATCTGCAGCGGCAATAATCTCTAAATCTAAAGAAGACTCATTCTCTGGTATTTCAGCATCACATTGCTGAGCGAGTTGCTGTAATGTTAGTGTCATATTATTTCCAGATCCCAATTATATTAGTAAAATCATCTGTCCAGGGCTTCATATCAAAATATAAAGGTAATTTTTGCCAATGCCCCAGGTTAGTTTGACGTAATGGGTTTAATGTTTCAGGTTTTTTTGCTAAGACTACCCAATCAGTTGCAATAACCAGCGGTCTTTTTTGCTGAGGCTTAAATTCTTGTATCAAGGCAGAAAGTTTTAATTGTCTGGCATGGTCAGAAATAACCTTTTTTATTTGCAAATGACGATTGGTAATATGAAATGCCAAAATGCCGTTAGTTTTAAGTTTGGCAAAGTATAAGGCCATTGCTTCGCGAGTTAGAAGATGTGTGGGTATTGAATCTGAACTAAAAGCATCGATGATTAATAAATCAAATTTTTTGTCAGGTTCATTGGCTAATGATAAACGGGCATCACCTAACACCATCGTTGAATTATGACTACAGCGTTTTAGATAAGTAAAATATTTTGGGTTTTCAGCAATTTCAATCACTAATGGATCAATTTCGTATACCGTCCAGTGTTGCTGTGGTTTTGAATAACAGAGTAGGGCGCCAGCACCCAAACCTACGGCTCCGACTTCCCAATGATCACTTTGAGAATCAAAAATACTAAATAATTGCCCTATTGGCCCAGGGCGACTGTAATAGGTTAAAGGGGTGGTTTGTAAATGGGGAGCCAGTCTTTGAGCACCGTGCTTTGTGGTGCCATGAAATAACTCATGATATTTTTCTGGGTGGTTATTTTCATTAATCAAGATGTTTTCTCTGACCGCTAATACCCCAAAAAAACTACGCTCCTGATACAGGGTATGAGTTAGAGTGTGTTGAATACCCAGGCTAAAAAATAAAATAACTGCTGTTAGCAAGGCCAGTGTCAGTGGTTTTGAACGAAAGGTGTAGCTGAGTCCGGCTAACAGAATGAGTGCATTGGTGGCGCTATAGATTAATGATTGTGACAAATTCTCATTGAACAGATAAACAGATACGCCAAGACATAATAGGAGTATTGGAAATAAAGCCTGTAATTCAAGTTTTTGTAAATTTATTCCAGGGCGTAATAGTAATGCTGCCACGATCATAATGGGATATTCATAAACGGCATTAAAAATAAAAGGGGCAATAAAGGTATTAAACATTCCACCTAACATACCTGCAAATGACATAATCAGGTAAAAAGTGGTCAAATGTCGAGTATGAGGTCTGTTTTTAGCCAGTTCACCATGGCAAACCATGACCGCTAGAAAAAAGGCAATTAAATGTATTATCAGGTTTAGCCAAAATGGCAGTGCCGCCGGATCAACAAAAGAATATGCAATAAATGGCAGTAATACGATAGGTTGTAATGCCAACATGATTGGATGGATTTTATCCGCCCATGTACTGAAAACCAGAATAAAGGTCAACAAATAAAGGACTAGTGGAATAATCCAGAGCAAAGGGACAGAAGCAATATCAGTACTAATAAAATTAGTAAAACCCAATAATAAGCTGGAGGGTACAAAGGCCAATGCCAGCCAATGCAGTTTTGTTTTCCATGATAAATCGGTGTCAATTTCCGCAATACTGGGTTCATTATTGGGAACTATTGATCGTCTATGCCATAAGAAAAATGCACAAATTATAATGATTAGACAAAGGAAGCCATATCCTATGCTCCAGTCACTCCTTTGCGCAACAAGACCTATATTAGGTTCTATCAGAAAAGGGTAGCTGAGCAAAGCCAGCATACTGCCTGCATTACTGGCAGCATAAAGGTAATAAGGGTCTTCACTGCTATGATGCCCGATCCCTGCAAACCATTTTTGTAATAAAGGCGATGTGGTGGAAACAATAAAAAACGGTAAACCAATGGCGACCAGTAAGGTAGCCATTAGCCATAAAGTTGGGTCGCTATCTGTCGGTGGATTGATGTTTTCAGGTAAAGCGAGTGGTAAAGCAATAAGGCTGAAGGCAATTACAACGACATGTATTTGAATTTGGCGATGTTGGTTAAATCGGGATGATAGAAAATGAGCGTAAAGATAGCCCAGAAAAAGCATGGTTTGATAGAACACCATGCAGGTATTCCAAACTGCTGGTGTGCCACCTAAAAAAGGCAGCAAGGTTTTGCCAAACAGGGGTTGCAGAACAAACATTAAAGTGGCACTAATAAATAAGGTGCCAGCAAATAAGAAAACGAGGTGGGTATTTTGTTTTGATGCCGAGTGGGACACGGGGTTGATTTTTCCTGAATTTTAATTAATTATGGCAAAATAGGACAATAAAGATCAGTATCTAATTCCTCAAGAAAATCGTCAAAATGAATACGTTCTATATTTAGGTTTTTTGCATACAATCTATCCTGTGCAGTATTATAACCCCAAGGTGCAAAAAGTAATTTAACAGACTGTAACTGATTGTTGTTTTTTACCTTAAGCAGGGACGAAAGCATATCTTCAACAAAATAAATAGTTTGCTTAGGGTGCTCTTTAAGCAAATCAATTAAAACGGCTTGTTTGCTCATTTTTCTATCCAGACCAAAAATTCTTTCATCCGGTATTTTAACATGACTGGCATTGAGTATTTGTTTTACAAATCGTTCTTGTTTAGTTGTGACAATATACCATAGCCCGTTCTCCGATAGATTCTGTAACTTTTTTGCAATACCCGGAAATAAAGGGTTTTTTGCTATCCAGTCATCAAGGTTATCAGAAATCCAGCTATCTCGGGTATCCCCAAATAATTGTTTAAGCATCACAATATCAAGATTAAGATTTTTAAATAAATCATTTTTTTTGGTGTCAAAATCCTGCAATATTGACTCTACTCTGACGCCATCATGCAATAATCTAATCATTAAGATGGCTTCATAACCGGTACCCATAATGGGTCTTACCTTGCGAAAGTCTGCTATTATTTTTTCCGAAGGCAGGG
>CAZNGU010000127.1:0-6271 GCA_964572325.1 uncultured Methylomarinum sp. | reverse complement strand
AGTTTGACGCAGGATTTTGGTTTCACAGCGGTGTTAGCCAAATAGGCGCATAGCAAGCTATGTAACTGTTTGGCTAACACCGCTGTGGAGCCAAAAGACCCGTCAGAATTCGGGTATTATTGAATCCTCGTTCCTAAGCATTGAGTTTGTTTTAAATCACAAAATGAACATGGTTTTTTATGATCAATCAAACGTGTTGTTGTTTTAAGCACAAAGACTTATGGGGACTTATGGGTAAGTTCCTTAAATTAAGTAAAGTAATTCAATTTGTATCGTATGTCAGTATAAAAAGACGTACTAAAGCCCCCCTTATAGGGGGTTAATGCAAAACCATGTCCTTTGTTGCATGAGTATTGATTTCTTGGGTAACTGACAATAAATAACAGCCCATATTGAGGAAATGAAAATTGCTCTTTTTAAGATTAACGAGGCTTTAAATTAAAAATAAATCAGCCAGCCCTAAAAAAATAAAAAACCCCAGTGCATCAGTCGCAGTCGTTAACAATAAGGGTGAAGCAATGGCGGGGTCCCCTCCTAGCTTTTTAATAAGTAAAGGAATCATGGAGCCCATTAAACCCGCAACTGCCAGATTAACCATGATGGCTATGGCGATCACAACACCGAGTAATACCTGATGAAACCATATATAAGTCAGGATCGAAACCACGCATCCCATTATTAGACCATTAATACTTCCTATTATAATTTCCCGTTTGATTACTGGATATGCATTTTTCCAGTCAATCTGATCTAATGCCAGCTTTCTAACCGTTACTGTCACTGCCTGATTACCTACATTACCGCCAAGTGCAGCAACAATAGGCATAAGTATTGCCAGAGCCACAATCTGTTCAATCGTTTCCTTAAACATACTGACTACAAAGGCGGCAAAGCATAATGCCACAAAATTGATAAGTAACCAGTGTAAACGTGCTTTACGAGCTGAATCAAAACTTGCTTCTTCCGCTTTAATATCAGTACCCGCCATTTTTAGCGCATGACTTTGTTCTTGCAATCGAATTAAGTCATAAATATCTTCAAATACGATACGACCTTGCAATCTTTCCTGCTCATTAACAATGGCAATAACACTGAGCTCATATTCTTCAAATAATTGTATGACCTTTTTTATAGGGGTTGTCGTGTGAACACTCAGCGGTTTATGATGATGAACCGTGGCTTGTGCCAAAATTGTCTCCATCGTATCTGTATCATCAAATAATATTAGATCAGTAAAATGAAGTATTCCTACTAGTTGCTGATCAGCTTTTACAACAAATAATTTAAAAATAGGGCTATTAGGTTCTTCTTGTCTAAATTGACGAACTTTTTGTTTAACCGTTAATAATGTATCTGTCACAGATGCTGTTAACATTTCCGTTTGCATATAGGCTCCCGCCTGATCTGCAGAAAACTGAGATAGATGTGTAATATCTGCTTGTTCGTCACTTGTTAGCAAGTGATAGGTACTTTTGGCATAATCCTGATCATATTGTTTGACACGTTGTAAAAAATCAGTCAGGTTATCGCTGGCTAGATAAGATAAGGCGATTGCCATTTTCTTATGAGGAATTCGTGAAAAGGCTTCTTCAAAAATATCACTGGGTAATTCAATGAGTATTTTGCATAGATTTTCTATAGGAATCTTTGCAATTTCAGCAAAAAAACCACCTACTTCTGTTTCAAACAGTTGTTGTAATTGTCGAGCAAATTGAGCAGAACTTTTAGTTTCTTTTGTGCTTAAATTTGACTGTTCGCTGATCATATTTTCTTTTGTATCAATCATGATTGTTTCCCTTTTTACAACTTGAATAATCTTGGTTTTCGCTATTTAAGGTGTTGCTACCAGTAATAGACATTAGGGGGCTGAGAGTATAAGTGAAGATGCATGTTCAGGCATAAATTGCATCGTGTTTCATCTATCCTTATAAATGCGTATGCATCGGTGACTTACTATCTCTGCGGCCTAATGGGTCTTGCCTATAATAAAGTTGTAGTTGCTGGTATATATCGCTAAAGTGATCGCTCAAAATTTCTGGCGTACAGAAAAAATATTCACTCAATACGGCAAAAAATTCAGCGGGGCTTGTTGCAGCGTAAGGATTGACATAGACTCGATGGTGAAGCTCAAGGCGTTGATTAAATTGATCATAAGCCTTGCTAAATGCATTTGTCCATTGATGAGTTTGCATGGAATAATGTAGAGGCGGCATACCATTTGCTTTACCATTTATCATATCAAGTTTATGTGAAATTTCATGGACAATGACATTATGTCCTTCCTGTTTTCGATTCATATCTGCCTCAATATCTTGCCAGGAAAGAATTAGTGGCCCTCTTGACCATGCTTCACCACTTAAAATACGTTCATCATGATGAACAATTCCAAATTCGTCCATTTCATCTCTGCTGACTTGAAATGCACTGGGGTAAATAATGATGTCACTCCAGCCATTCAATAGTGCTATGTTTAAGCCGAGAATGGGTAAGCAGGCTTGAGCGGCAATAATAACGCGCATCTCTTCAGTCATTTTTAGATCCTGAACACTAAAGATGTTTTTCTCATGTAAAAAAAGTGTGCTCAGTTCACGTAAATGCGCTTTTTCAACAGCTGTCATGCCTTGTAAAATGGCAAGTTTCTTACTAACTGACTCCCATAAATCATGCCTAATTTTATAGCGATGTAAAAGATAAATAATCCGAGCACGTTTAAAAATATTCATAGCTGGAAGGTCATATTTGTTAAGGCAAGGATTATGGATTGCTTTTATTATTGTTAATTGACATGAATATAATAATAAAACTGATAATTGCTAATACAGGCCAAAAATAGGGAGCTACAATAAAAACCCCAAACATGGCAATTGATATTGCAGTGATAAACATAAACACACCAACGCCTACAAAGGCTAAAAACACCAGAACACTGGTAAACAGCATAACAATCAATAAAGTTGGGATGGCTGCAAAACGAGTTAAAGGGTCGGCAACAGGTTTACCATTAATAATCAGGCTAAATTGTTCAGAACCAGGATGAAAAAAGTACACAAGTGCAGCTATAAATCCACCCAGGATCAGAACTTTAGAGATTAAATGTTTATTTCTTTGTTTAGGCATATGTAAATCCTCATTTGAAGGCTTTATCCGTCTGCTGCGTTGCCTACATGGATGTAGGTAAGGGGCGTAAGCAGGAGCGGAAGCTTTGCACTTCGGCCATATAGCCTGCTATGCTCCCTTCGTTGCGCCTTGAAGACGAACAAAAATACCGCGCTAGTTGCTCAAGTTATTTCGTACCCATTCCTAAGATTATATTGTATAACATGATCACGCAATATCCGATTGCTGCTGATTGGAGTCAATTATTTTCCATAATTCGTCACCCACATGACACCATATCCAGCGTAGATCCAGTGCAAATTTAGTTAAAATTCCCATTCAAAAAGAAGTTTACGGGGCAAGTAAGGTGGTTGCATAATCTTAAATTTCCAAGTGATGCGAGTTTTATTACTTTACGCACGACTATATCTGATTCAGAGTAACTATTCACGCTGATGTAACAGTATTATATAATATTATTATGTTCTTATGTCTAGGTTTTGTTCATATCTTTAGAGGGAGTGGATGTGTATTTTTCCTCATTGTAACAGCGTTTAATATTGATTTTTTTGTATCTGCTGGGTGCGTTTATAACTAAGGGTGCAGTGTATCGGTTTGTCATGACGCGTGAATACATCCATGTAAGCTCTCTGAAACGTCCTGTTTCAGAAGCCTGATAAGTAGTTACGAATTGACTAGATATTTATATGCTTTAGTAAGGTTTTTTCACTCTGAATTAACATGGCTTGGTTTGGAATAAAGCGGGTAAAAATGCTATCCTTATCAGATAAGATCAATTCTAGAGGTAAAAACCTGTGACAGACATAACAGAAGTTCCCAGTCCTTTCTGCGGTATTGGTACGGATGACCTGGCTATTAGCGTAGATGGAGTATCAATAAAGGTCACTGAAAATGGCTGTGCAGTCAATATCCCGGCATTTGAACAAGCAATAACAGACGTTAGACCTCGAGTGGATGGTAAAGCAGTCAGTTTTGAGGACGCTGTTTCTAAAGCAGTTCATATTTTAGAAGAAACCAATCAACCTGTTATAGGTGGCTGTGCTACCGATGTTAATGGTATGCGAGCATTGATGGCTTTAGCTGATCGAAATGGTGCGGTTGTTGATAATATGAACTTTACTGCGGCTAGAGCTAACTTCCTGGCCTTACAAGATTCAGGCTGGATGAATACTACACTGGCGGAGATAAAAAATCGCTGTGATTTATTTATTGTCATAGCTTGTGACTTAGAAGTTTTTGCCCCCCGTTTTTATGAGCGTTACCTATGGAATAAAGAGGCCATGTTCCTGGACGACACCAGTAGCAGACAGGTTGTTTACATTGGTAAAGCACCTTCAGGAAAAGCATCAACATCACCGAATAAAAAGAAGGCTCAAGTATTAGAATGTGCCGATACTGATTTGCCTGAAGTTGTCGCGGTACTAAGAGCTTTAATCAAAGGCCATCTTATTACTTCAGAGCATGTTGGAGGTATCGCTGTATCTGATATTCAAACGATTGCAGATCAATTAAAAGCGGCGACCTATGGTGTGGTTAGCTGGGCAGCAGGTGCTCTAGATTTTTCACAGGCTGAGCTTACCGTACAAACAATTTGCGAGCTGGTAAAAGATGTTAATGCCTCTGGGGTTAGGTGTTCAGGTTTTCCTTTAGGAGGTAAAGAAGGCGATCAAACAGCGAATCAGGTCTGTGGATGGCAGACAGGTTACCCCGCCAGAATGCGTTTTTCCAGTGCCATACCTGAATATGACCCCTTCTTATACGATATTAAGCAAATGTTTAATAATGGTGAAGTAGATGCTCTGGTTTGGGTAAATGCATTTAATTCCAGCGCAGTGCCTCCAACTGGCGGCCAAATACCTACTATTGTGGTGGGGCGTTCAGGTATGGAATTTGAAACTGAACCGGATGTTTTTTTCCCTGTGGGTACACCGGGAATTGACCATAGCGGACATGCTTATCGCCTGGACAATGTTGTGGCTATTCGCTTGAAAAAACTCAGAGATTCAGGATTACCCACTACAGCAGAAGTTTTAACTGCGATTGAACAAGGATTGGTGAATTAATATGCTAACAAAATTAACGGGCGGTATTGTTTATGACCCTGCCAATAAAATAAATGGCAAGAAAAAAGATATTTATATTCAGGACGGCCGTATTGTTACTAAGCCAAGAAATGTTGAACCGGACAAAGAATATAATATTTCCGGAAAAATAGTGATGGCAGGTGCCATTGATTTGCACACGCATATTGGTGGAGGCAAAGGTAATATTGCCAGAATGCTAATGCCGGAAAATCACAGAATAGATCCTGTAGCACATACGGATATTAAACGTGCGGGGACAGGGCATGCAATGCCCAGCACGTTTACTACCGGTTATCGCTATGCAGAAATGGGCTATACCGCTGCCTTTGAACCTGCTGTTTTACCGGTTAATGCCAGGCAGGCACATATGGAAATGGGTGATATTCCCATGCTAGATAAAGGCGGATATGTGATTTTAGGCAGTGATGATTTCTTTTTACGAATGCTGACGGCCAACAAAGATCAACAGGCAATTAATGATTATGTAGCCTGGACTATTCGTGCTGCACAAGGGGTGGGCATTAAGATTGTTAACCCGGGTGGAATTAGCGCATTTAAATTTAATCAGCGTAAATTGGATCTGGATGAAAACAATGTGCATTATAATGTTAGCCCTAGACAAATTCTAAAATCTTTGGCTACAGCTATTAAAGAACTAGGTATTTCTCATCCATTACATGTTCATGGTAGTAACCTGGGTGTGCCGGGTAATATTCAAACTACTCTGGGCTCCATTGCTGGAGTTGAGGGCTTGCCGATGCACTTAACTCATGTACAGTTTCACAGCTATGGCACAGAAGGGGATTTTAAATTTTCATCTGGGGCTGCAGAACTTGCCGAAGCGATTAATAGAAACAAAAACATTTCGGTAGATGTTGGTCAGATTATGTTTGGTCAGACAGTGACGGCATCGGGTGATAACCAACGACAATATGCTAACCACGGTATTGCCACGCCGAATAAATGGGTATGCATGGATATTGAGTGCGATGCAGGTTGTGGTTTAGTACCCTTTAAATATCGTGATCAGAATTTTGTTAATGCATTGCAATGGGCCATTGGGCTGGAAA
>CAZNGU010000126.1:0-6285 GCA_964572325.1 uncultured Methylomarinum sp. | reverse complement strand
ACTGGAAGCGCAATCCAGAGGCTGGGAAATTCATTATATGGAACTGAATGATTTGTACTTGAACAATGGCATTGCTCAGGCAAAAACGCGTACATTACAAGTACAAAGAGACGAAAATCAATGGTACCAGTTTATTGATCAGCAAGATATTGCTCTGCATAGCCTGGATACCATCATTATGCGTAAAGACCCGCCTTTTGATCAGGAATATATTTATGCAACTTATCTTTTAGAGCAAGCCGAACGGAGAGGAACTTATGTTGTTAACAAGCCTCAGTCATTGCGTGATGCAAACGAAAAACTTTTTACTGCCTGGTTCCCGCAATGTTGCGCTGACACACTGGTAGCCAGAGAGCCATTGCGCTTCAAACAGTTTCTGCAACAACACAAAGAAATTATTTTAAAACCTTTGGATGGCATGGGCGGCACTTCCATCTTTCATGTACGTGAAAACGATCCTAATCTTAATGTCATACTGGAAATAATGACCGAATATTCCAGCCGTTATATCATGGCTCAGCGTTACCTCCCCGAAATAAAAGAAGGTGATAAACGTATTCTATTGGTTAACGGAAAACCCATTCCTTATGCTTTGGCACGCATTCCTACAAAAGGAGAAAGCAGAGGTAATTTAGCAGCCGGAGGACGTGCCGAAGGGCGTCAGTTAAGTAAAAGAGATATATGGATTGCTGAGCAGGTCGGTCCTACCCTAAAAAATAAAGGGCTGGTTTTTGTCGGTATTGATGTCATCGGAGATTTTTTAACAGAAATCAATGTGACTAGCCCCACCTGCATTCAAGAACTGGATCAGCTTTTTGATCTTAATATCAGCGGACAGCTCATGAATCATATTGAAAGCACGCTGACAAGCTCGTAAAATATTGCCATGACTAGCATTTTGCCAGCACCTTCTCTGATACAACCCGTCATGTCAACGAGTGACTCTCTACTGATTTCTTTATTTGCAGCGACTGTCTTCCATATTTTTCTTATTCTGGGACTCAACTTTAGCCTTCCACATCCAGAAAAAGTGAACAAGCCCATAGAGATCACTCTGGCTAGTTCACCCATTAAGAAAGCACCCAAAAAAGCCAAATTTCTTGCTCAGGAAAATCAATTAGGCGCTGGTAAAAAAGTCAAGAAACCAAAACCCACTAAACAGCAAATGCCCAGCATGGGAAAACGCAAAAAAAAGCCACCTGTTCAACGCAAGGCTCAGCCCAAAAGCCAGCCCAAAGTATTAAAAAAACTGATTACCCAAGAACAAGCAGAAGAAAAAATAGTCACAAAAGAAAAGCCAAGCCCTCCATCTAGCCAAAAAAAGCCTAAATTATCGGCTGACGCTTTAAGAAAACAAATTAGCCAACTAGGAGCAGAAATTCGTCACAGCAATCAAACGTCTGAAAAAACTAAAATTAAATTTGTCAGCTCTGTCAGCACTCATAAAGGCGTTGCAATCCAATACAAAAGAGATTGGGAAGAAAAAGTTGAGCGTATTGGTAATATGAATTTCCCTGAAGCTGCCAAGAAAAAAGGATTTTCCAGTTCACTGACTATGGATGTAGGGATTAATGCAGATGGTGGTATTGCTGGCATTAGTATTATAAAATCCTCTGGCAATAAGGCTCTGGATGATGCAGCAAAAAGAATTGTCATGTTGAGCGCTCCTTTTCCAGCACTTCCAGTGGAATTACTTAAAGAACTTGATGTTTTACGCATCCGCAGAATCTGGAATTTTTCTGATGAATCAGGCATGAGTTCTAATTAAGGATCCGAATGAAAAAAACAACAGCACAATACCTGGATAATCAATTTTTAATTGCCATGCCTAATTTGCATGACGCCAATTTTTCTCATACCGTTAGCTACCTTTGCCAACATAATGCAGAAGGTGCACTAGCCATTGTGATTAACCGACCTACAGAAATGACGCTGGGAAATATTTTTGAACAAATGGGAATTGATACCTCATTACAACAAGTAAAAGAAATGCCCATTTTTGCGGGTGGCCCCGTTCAACAAGAGCGTGGTTTTATTATTCATAATACAGGTTCTCAAGTTTGGGACTCGTCTATAGTTATTTCCGAGACCACCTCATTAACTAGCTCTCGTGATATTCTTGAAGCTATCGCAAATAATGAAGGCCCTAAGGAGTATCTGATTGCTTTAGGTTATGCCGGATGGGGAGCAGGACAACTTGAAAAAGAAATTATCAATAATGCCTGGTTAACCACGCCTTGTGAGCCTGATATTTTATACAGCACACCCGCTCAACGGCGCTGGGACACTGCCGCCAATCAAATTGGCATTGATATTAGCCAACTCACCACCCCTGCAGGTCATGCTTAAAAAAGATCCTCTGGCTGGCAATATTAAGTCCGATACTTATCTAGGTTTTGATTTTGGTAATAAAAAGATAGGCATCGCCGTCGGACAAACTACTACAACCATTGCCAACCCTCTTAAAACCTTAAAATCCATTCAGCAAAAACCAGACTGGGAATCCATTTCCCAGCTCATTAAAGAATGGCAACCTGCAGGATTAGTGGTAGGAATTTCCAGACAAGCCGATGGCACAGATAATATCATTACGCCTAAAATGTTAAAATTCTGTCGGCAATTACAAGGGCGGTATCATATCCCCGTTTACTCAATGGATGAAGCATTTTCCACTTTTGAAGCTAAACAACTATTATTTGATGAGCTTCATGTCAGCGCAGGAAAACTTTGGGAAGTTCAGGATCAACTGGCGGCTCAACTTATTTTGCAAAGCTGGTTAAATAATTTTTCAAAAAACTCATGAACCATAATTTACTAAAAATACCTGCTTTATTAAGCAAATTAGAATCTGAACTTAAACAGCTAATTTCAACAAGAAAATTAAATAATCCTGTGATGATAGGGATTCATAGCGGGGGTGTCTGGATTGCTAAAAAAATGCATCAACGCCTGGCTATAAAAGAACCACTAGGCACTATGGATATTTCTTTTTATCGGGATGATTTTTCTCAATTAGGCATAAACCCCACAGTCAAACCCAGCCAGCTTCCAACACATCTGGAAGGACGAGATATCATCTTGATTGATGATGTATTTTATACAGGCAGAACCATCCGAGCCGCCTTAAATGAAATTTTTGATTACGGCCGACCTAATCAGGTTATTTTAGGTGTATTAATTGAACGCAATGGACGTCAGGTTCCTCTTCGCCCTGATTGTTCAGCTTGTAAAATTACTTTACCCGCTGGCGAAAGAATCAAGCTAACGGGTCCGGAACCACTAGGTATTCATGTACGCACCATTGAAAAGCAATTAACCCCAGCATAAATCATGACTCATTTTCAGCTGACAAAAGAAGGCCGACTTAAACACTTCATCACTATTGAAGGCTTAAGCAAAGAAATATTGAATGAAATACTGGATACCGCCGAGTCATTTCTAGCCATCTCCCAGCAACAAGTTAAAAAAGTTCCTCTATTACGAGGCAAAACCATCGTTAACTTGTTTTTTGAAAACAGTACTCGCACCCGAACCACTTTTGAATTAGCCGCCAAACGATTATCAGCAGATGTTATCAGCATAGATATTGCTACCTCAGCCACCTCTAAAGGAGAAAGCTTACTGGATACCATTCGCAATCTGGAGGCCATGCACATTGACATGTTTGTGGTCAGACATGCAATTAGTGGCGCAGGTCATTTTATCGCGCAAAATACGGCACCACATATCAGCGTTATTAATGCCGGTGATGGACAGCATGCTCACCCCACACAAGCCATGCTAGATATGTTTACCATTCGCCAATACAAGCATGACTTTAAACCCTTAAAAGTGGCTATTATTGGCGACATATTGCATTCGCGCGTGGTGCGCTCACAAATTCAGGCATTGAATATCCTGGGTGTAAAAGAAATCAGAGTGGTTGCCCCCAAAACACTGCTACCATCACAAGTTGAACGCCTGGGTGTTCGGGTATTTCATAATATAGAAGAAGGACTTGATGATTCAGATGTCATTATTATGGTACGCCTGCAAAAAGAACGAATGACTTCAGCATTATTGCCTAGCGAAGGAGAATATTTTAATTGTTTCGGTTTAACCGATGAGCGGCTCAAACTGGCTAAGGCAGATGCCATTGTAATGCATCCAGGCCCTATTAATCGAGGGGTAGAAATAGCTTCAAGCATTGCCGACGGTTCACAATCCGTAATTTTACAACAAGTCAGTAATGGCATAGCCGTTCGCATGGCGATAATGTCCTTGACCTTGCAAAACAAGGGAGAGCTTGTATGAACAAAATACACATCGCTAACGGGCGCATTATTGATCCGGCTAATCATATAGATCAAACAGGATCACTCTATATTGCTGAGGGTAAAATAGTTTCTTTAATAAGCTCGCCCACTGATTTTACTGCTGATATTGAAATTGATGCCACTAAGCACATTGTCTGTCCGGGTTTTATTGACTTAAGTGTACGCCTAAGAGACCCTGGGCAATCATATAAAGCAACCGTGCTAAGTGAAACAAAAGCAGCAGCAAGTGCTGGGGTAACCAGTTTGTGTTTGCCGCCTGATACGCACCCAGTTATTGATACCCAGGCGGTCACTGAATTAATCAGTGATAAAGCAGAAAAAGCTAATTATAGGCAAGTTTATCCTATTGCAGCCTTAACTCAGCAACTAGCTGGTTCAGAACTCAGTGCTATGGCCGCATTAAAACAAGCAGGCTGCCTTGC
The DNA here is from genome assembly GCA_964572325.1 of uncultured Methylomarinum sp. Lineage (GTDB taxonomy): Bacteria > Pseudomonadota > Gammaproteobacteria > Methylococcales > Methylomonadaceae > QPIN01. Next base: position 1,547 of record CAZNGU010000126.1, on the reverse strand, counting down.
TGTCAGCAATGCCAGCAACCCCCTGGCTAATTTACTCGTGTTACGCAGAGCCATGGAATATGCTAGCAGTAACGACTTATTGCTTATCCATCATCCAGTGGAACATTCGTTAGATAATAACGGCTGTGCCCATGAAGGCTTTTTTTCTACTCGCTATGGCTTGCCAGGCATCCCAGAAGCTTCTGAGGCTATTGCTGTTGCTCAATGTCTGGAATTAGCTAAACTGACCCATTGCAGATTGCATTTTAGCCAAATCAGTTGTCAAAGCTCCGTCATACAAATCCAGCAGGCTAAAAAATATGGCCTTAATATTAGTGCAGATGTAGCCATCCACCAGCTACATCTAACTGAAGACAATATTGAACCCTTTAATAGTTCCTATCACGTATTGCCCCCCTTTAGAACCCTAAAAGATCAGCAACGACTCCGAGAAGGTTTGGCAGGTGGTATTATCAATGCTATTTGTTCAGACCACCAGCCTCATGATTTGGATGCAAAGCTAGGTGCTTTTCCAGAAACAGAACCGGGGATATCTTCAATAGAAACATTATTGCCTTTAATGCTTGAACTAGTCACTGAAAATGCAATCAGTTTAACTCAGGGCATTGCCTGCCTTAGCCAAAACCCGGCTGAAATTCTAGGACTTCAACGCGGTGCTTTAAGCCTAGGCTTTAGTGCTGACGTATGTATATTTAATCCTGATTTACATTGGCAAGTTAATACGAAAAACTGGAAAAGTGCCGGACAAAATACGCCCTTCTGGGGTTCAACGCTGAAAGGCCGCGTAACGCATACCCTACAATCAGGAAAAATAATTTATGCTTTGGAGTAGAAACAATCGGTGTTCTTCAAGATAGTTTTAGCATTTTATCTACTTCTGTAAAGAGGTGCCTACACGGAAGTGGGTAAGTAGAGTAACGCAGGAACGGTTACTGAGAAAACAAGGATATGGGAAAAAAAAGATACATGATCTTTGAAACGCTTAGTAAATCATCATCCTATTTTGAATCTTCATTTTTCCATGAATCTTTGGATTTTGGAAGTTGATTAAAATCATCGATAACTCAAATAGTATTGTCTGGGATATTTGACACATCAGTAAAGAGTTAAAAGACTTATCAGAACATATGCAATCAATAAGCAAATTATTTATACTTTAATGCTTTATTTTTACACAACTAAAAAGACTCCCCCTAGCCTATTCTCAATATTTCTACTCTGGTGCGAAGGAATACAAACCGAGATAAACAGGATAAATTTCCATCATCGCTTTTATTGAACCCTCTTATTACACACTCTCAAGACCAAAAAAAACCCGGTTAGCATAAAACATAACCGGGTCGTCAGGAGGATACATAACAATTACAAATAAAAGGCATAGGCAGTGTCCAATGAGTCCATGGAAAATTCTTGGTGTTGATCAAATTCAATATGATCCGGTAATGCTAGATCATCCATATCTTCATAATCTATCTCGTCAAATTCATTCATTTTTTTCTCCAAGCTAATGGTTAAAACATAAATACTGCTGGATAAAACAAAAAGAG
>CAZNGU010000125.1:0-6296 GCA_964572325.1 uncultured Methylomarinum sp. | reverse complement strand
TCTCTTCTTCAATTTTCTTTTGCTTCTATTCGTTATTGAAGCCAAAATAAGAGGCGTAAAGAAATTATTTGATCTCCCCTCACCCAGCCCTCTCCCTCTGGAGAGGGCTATATTCTCTCTCGTTCCCACTCTCCGCATGGGAACAAGATACGGTGCCCGGAGGTTACAGATTATGCCAAAATTTATTAAATCCTCACGCCTTAATTCAAGACAGGATAAGAAATGATTAACGATATACAGCAAGATGCTTCAGCAAGAATGAGCAAGAGTATTGAGGCTCTACAAAAAGCATTTACAAAAATAAGAACAGGCCGCGCCCACCCTAGTTTATTAGACCAAATTACCGTGTCATATTATGGTGCTGCCACACCTCTATCACAGGTCGCTAATGTTTCCGTTGATGATTCACGGACATTAAAAGTAACACCCTGGGAAAAAGACATGGTTAAAGCCATAGAAAAAGCTATTATGACTTCTGGTTTGGGATTAAACCCAAACACGCAAGGTGTGGCTATTCGCATTCCTTTACCACCTTTAACAGAAGAGCGTCGCAGAGACCTGGTGAAAGTGGTAAAAAATGAAGCCGAACAAGGGCGAATAGCAATCAGAAATATTCGACGCGATGCTAATTCAGAAATTAAAGAAGCATTAAAAGAAAAAATGATTTCTGAAGATGAAGCCCATGATGGGGAAGAAAAAATCCAGAAAATTACCGATAAATTTATTAAAGAAGTAGAAAAGCATCTTGAAGCCAAAGAAGCTGATTTACTGTCAATGTAATTCTGTTTAATTTTGAAATCTTATGACTGATAATGGTAATCCCAGGCATATTGCAATCATTATGGATGGCAATGGTCGTTGGGCAGAAAAAAGATTTATGCCCAGAACTATGGGACATAAAGCCGGTGTTAAGGCAGTAAGAAATATTGTTGAATATTGTGTCAAAGAACAAATAGAGGTTTTGTCTTTATTTGCTTTTAGCAGTGAGAATTGGCGACGCCCAAAAAAAGAGATTGAAATACTCATGGATCTTTTTATGGGGACCCTTCAATCCCAAGTAGACAAGCTTGATAAGAATAATATTAAATTGCGAATTATTGGTGATAAAACAGCCTTTTCAATAAAATTACAAGATAAAATAACACAAGCTGAATTACAAACAGAAAACAATCCCGGTTTAACACTGGTTATTGCCGCTAATTATGGAGGGCGATGGGATATTTCCCAGGCATTCCAGCAGATTAGCAAAAAAATAGCAGCAGGTGAGTTACTGGCTAAAGATATTTCAGAAGAATTAATTAGCCGCTTTCTTTGCACTGCTGAACTTCCTGAACCTGATTTGTTCATACGCACAGGTGGCGAACAACGTATCAGTAATTTTTTGTTATGGCAATTGGCTTATACAGAATTTTATTTCACAAATGCGCTTTGGCCAGATTTTGACCCAGCCCTGCTTAGCGATGCAATTGCAAGCTTTAAAGGCAGGGAAAGGCGTTTTGGCCAAACAGGTAGCCAAGTTCTCAATTCTTCAAATTAAACACATAAAAAAATGTTACTACAACGAATACTAACAGCTCTCGTCTTAGCCACCTTAGCCATTGCAGCTATCTTTAAGTTACCTGTCTTATTATTTTATCTTTTTCTTGCCATTATTATTTTATTGGCTGCCTGGGAATGGGCAGACCTTGTTGGAATACATAAAATTATAGCTAAGTTAGGCTTCTTATTGTTATTGATTGTGCCCATGTTAGCGGTAACTTTTTTTACTCAAATATTAGAAGCTCTCTCTATCTTGCTTGATAATATCGCCATAAAACAACAATCAGGTGCCTTGGAATGGCTAGTGATCGGCCCAGTGATATTTTGGGTCTTTATCACATTTGCTATTAAAAGAGCCCCTGATGCTTTGTTAAAGCTTAAATTAAAAAAGAGTTATAAGGTATTCCTGGGTTGGTTCTTATTACTCTCTGCATGGATGTTTTTAGCAAAATTAAGAGCCTTTTATGGCGCCGAAGCGGCTCTGTATTTCTTGGTATTGATCTGGGTTGCTGATATATCCGCTTTTTTTGCAGGTAAAAAATTTGGTAAAGATAAGCTGGCACCTGTTATTAGCCCGGGAAAAACAGTGCAAGGTATGTATGGTGCGCTTTTTTCCGCATTAATTTGTAGTATCTGTTTAGCACTTTATTATGGATTCCCACTGATGATTGCCAGCGACTTTACTTTATTGTCCATGTTAACTGTACTCATTTCTATTCATGGCGACTTGTTTTTTAGTCTGGTCAAACGTCAGGTTGGGGTTAAAGACAGTGGTACATTATTACCAGGGCATGGTGGTGTTTTAGACAGAATAGACAGCGTAATTGCCGCCGCACCTTTTTACTATGCAGGGATTATTTTGATCGGACGGAGCGTATACGCATGAAAGGACTTTGTATTCTTGGAGCAACCGGCTCAATTGGAGTCAGTACACTCGATGTTGTAGCCAGACATTCTGACCAATACAAAGTCATAGCTTTAACCGCAAATACCAATACTGAAGCTTTATATGGGCAATGTCTCGCTCATCATCCTGAATATGTGGTTGTGGTCAACGAAGAAAAAGCGGAACAATTTAAAGCTAAACTACTAAGTTCAGCCATATCAAACATCAAGGTATTGTCGGGCGTTAAAGCACTGGAATTTGTTTCAACCCTGGAACAAGTTGACTCGGTCATGGCGGCAATTGTTGGAGCGGCGGGTTTGTTGCCCAGCCTGGCTGCAGCAAAGGCAGGTAAAACTGTCCTGTTAGCCAATAAAGAAGCCCTGGTTATGTCAGGTGACATCTTTATGCAGGCTGTGCGTGATTCAGGGGCACAATTATTACCGATTGATAGTGAGCACAATGCTATATTTCAATGCATGCCTGCTGGATATACGGCAGGTGATACTAATAAACAGGCTCGCCGCATATTATTAACTGCATCAGGCGGACCTTTTAGGGAAACCCCGATTGAAGAGTTGCACGATGTTACTGTTGATCAAGCTATTGCTCATCCAAAATGGGATATGGGTCGAAAAATTTCAGTCGATTCAGCCACCATGATGAATAAAGGTCTGGAATTAATAGAAGCCTGCCTACTGTTTAATATGCAGCCTGAAGATATTCAAGTTGTTATTCATAAACAGAGTATTATCCATTCTATGGTTGATTATGTGGATGGATCAGTGTTAGCACAAATGGGGAACCCAGATATGCGCGTACCCATAGCACATGCTATGGCCTGGCCAAATCGCTTTGAATCTGGAGTGGAACCCTTAAATATTTTTGATGTCAAACAGATGGATTTTGAAGAACCCAGTCTAAAACGCTTCCCTTGTTTAAGACTAGCCTATAAAGCAATTGAAGCTGGCGGTATTATGCCAACGGTACTCAATGCTTCTAACGAGGTTGCAGTCGATGAATTTTTAAATGAACGGGTAAAATTTACCGACATACCCATTATTATAGAAAAATGTATGGCTAGGTTTTCTGCTGAAAAGGCCGATAAACTGGAAAAAATTCTTCAAATAGATCAACAGGCACGAGAAGTGTCTTATGAAATTATTGAAAATAGTTTAGCCTGATGGATACTCTTTATACCCTTTTTCATTTTATTGTTGCAATTGGAATCCTGGTTTCATTTCATGAATTCGGGCATTTTTGGGTGGCCAGAAGAATGGGGGTAAAGGTTTTACGTTTTTCAATCGGCTTTGGCAAGGTGGTTTGGTCTTATCAAAAAACAGCGGATTCAACAGAGTATGTTTTATCAGCCATTCCTTTAGGTGGCTATGTCAAAATGCTGGATGAAAGAGAAGGCAATGTCAAAGTAGAAGACTTACCTTTTGCTTTTAACCGACAATCTATATTGGCTAGAACTGCCATTGTCATAGCTGGGCCCCTGTTTAATTTATTATTGGCCGTTATTCTTTTTTGGTCGGTATTGATGATGGGCGAAACCGGCCTACGGCCTGTCCTTGGCGAAATTGAAACAGGGACTTTAGCAGAACAGGCCGGCTTTGTTGAGGGGGAAGAAATTGTTTCTATTAACAACGAGTCAACCCCTATATGGAATGAAACAATTAGCCTGTTATTTTCCTATGCCATGCAAGGTGATCAGGAAATCATGGTCGGTGTTAAGAATGCTGATGGCATTGAACAAACACATGTTTTAAAAATTACAAAAGAAGATACTCAAGATCCAGAAATATTATTTAAAAGATTAGGTTTCAAGCCATGGTCACCCGCTTTAGAGCCGGTAATTGGAGAATTACTCGAACTGGGCAGAGCGAAAGCAATTGACTTGCGCAAAGGTGATTTGATTATTAGTGCCGATGACCAGCCAATTACAGACTGGGTGCAATGGGTAGACTATGTAAAAAGTCGCCCGGAAATTCCAATACAACTTGTTATTGAAAGAGAAGGTGTACGACTCCCTTTTACATTGGTACCTGAAAGAATAGAAGATGCAGAAAAAGATTTTGGCCGCATTGGTGCAAATGTTGAGATTCCGGAAGCACTGATTGAATACTTAAGAGTAGAATACTCCTTACCTCCGTGGAAAGCACTAACCACTGCAGTTGAAAGAACCTGGTTTTATTCGAGCAATACTTTGCAGATGATGGGGAAAATGTTAACAGGCAATGCCTCGGCAAAGAATTTAAGTGGCCCTATTAGTATTGCACAATTCGCTGGAAAATCAGCAGAAAGAGGTCTTGTTCCTTTTTTGAAGTTTCTGGCAGTAGTTAGTATCAGCCTGGGTGTACTGAATTTATTACCTATACCTATGCTAGATGGAGGACATTTGCTATTTTTTGCGTTAGAAGCAATAAAAGGTCGTCCTGTTTCTGAACGAATCCAGATAGCTTTTCAACAACTAGGCATTTTCTGTTTATTATCTTTAATGATTTTTGCCGTTTTCCTTGATATTGAACGATTAATTCAATAGCCAACTGATTCCTGATATTAGGCTTTGATTAAAAATGACGTAAAAAATATCTCTTTTACCTTGAAGCCTTTAAAGGTGAGCAATTGCCACTCTTTCTCTATCCTTCATTGGCTTCATGGTGCTAGATTACTTCACTTTTAATCACTCCCATCTGATATGAACAAACTTGATTCTTTATAGTCCATTAGCAACCTCTAATCATTATTACAAATTATGAAACAATCAAAAAAACTTATCTCCTTATTATTGGCTTTGTCTTTTTTTTCCTTTGCCAGTGTCCAGGCTGATGAAAATGCAGTAACAAACATGATCAACAAATCAATGCCCTCATTGAAAATTGATTCTATTAAAGCATCGGAAATTAAAGGTCTATTTGAAGTCACGGCCGGCTCCAGTATTTTATATATTTCTGAAGATGGAAAGTATTTATTACAAGGACATTTAATTGATATAGAAGCTCGAAAAGATTTAACAGATATTAAATTGGCTACTATTCGAAAACAAGCAATTGAAGCATTAGGGGAAGACCAGACCATCACCTTCAAAGCAAAAAATGCTAAGTATAAAGTCTCTGTCTTTACCGATATTGATTGTGGCTATTGCCGGAAATTACATTCAGAACTGGATCAATATTTAGCTGAAGGAATTACTATTCAATATTTGTTTTTCCCCAGAGCTGGAAAAGGATCTGACTCTTATCACAAAGCAGTGACAGTATGGTGTTCAGATGATCGTCAAAGTGCATTAACAGCAGCCAAAAAAGGTGAAAAAATGGAGCAAAAAAACTGCGAAAACCCGGTAGATGAGCATATGCAATTAGGCGCTGATTTTGAAGTTAGAGGCACACCTATGATAGTCACAGGAAAAGGCAATGTTTTTCCTGGTTATGTTCCAGCCAAAAGGTTAGCACAGGCATTAGCTAATGAATAAGGAACGCAAATAAATTAACTTCAACAACTGCCACAGGATTTTTATAAGCCCACTTCACTCTCGTTCCCATGCTCTGCGTGGGAATCGCTAAATGTTAACCAAGCTTTCGCAATTTTAGATAATATTGGTGTTAGTTAATCCTTTTTCCCCAAGGTCGGTTTCCTTCTTTCGTAGGGTTAAGAAAAACATTATTAATGGGTGTTAAATTTCGTGTTTTACATCCATTCCAGCGTTCAGAATGGTCTTTCTTTGCTTGCTCTATTATCTTCTTTCTAATTGATCAATATAAGCTTATCTTAGCCTTGATGACGTTGACTTGATTTTCAAAGAGCCCAAATTTTATTGCACTGTGTTGATGTTCATTGTTATACCAATGGACAAAACTTTCTACCCATGTTC
>CAZNGU010000124.1:0-6309 GCA_964572325.1 uncultured Methylomarinum sp. | reverse complement strand
GGTCGTTGGCTGCCAGGGTTTTGATGGGGTTGTCGCCATTGGCGGCTGTGACAAAAACATGCCGGGCTGCATGATCGCATTAGCTCGCTTAAACCGTCCCAGTGTTTTTGTTTATGGAGGCACTATTTTGCCTGGCTGTCATAAAAAGCAAAAACTGGATGTCGTCTCTGTTTTTGAAGCAGTCGGTGCCAGAGCCAATAACAAGATTGATGATGCAGAATTAGAAGCCATTGAACAAAAAGCCATACCCGGTGCAGGTTCATGTGGCGGCATGTATACGGCAAACACCATGGCCTCTGCAATTGAAGCATTAGGCATGAGCCTACCCAATAGCTCGGCTCAAGCCGCTATTTCTGAAGATAAACGTCTAGACTGTGAACGTGCCGGTGCAGCGGTTTTAGAACTATTAAAAAATGATATTAAACCCAGCGATATCATGACCAAAAAGGCCTTTGAAAATGCCATCACCATAGTGATTGCATTAGGCGGGTCTACCAATGCAGTTTTACATTTATTAGCAATGGCCAATGCCAGCAATATTGATATTAGTCTGGATGACTTCACCCGTATTGGTGCTCATGTGCCAATGCTAGCCGATTTAAAACCTAGTGGTCGCTATCAAATGGCAGAACTCATTGAAATTGGTGGCATCCAACCCTTGATGAAGATATTGCTGGATCAAGGTTTATTGCATGGTGACTGCCTGACTGTTACCGGCAAAACATTAGCGGAAAATCTGGCGAATGTTAAACCTTATCCAGAAGGTCAAGATATGATCAGACCTTTAGATAATCCTATTAAAAAAGATAGTCATTTAGCCATTTTATATGGAAATCTGGCAATAGAAGGCGCCGTAGCCAAAGTAACAGGTAAAGAAGGCCTGGTATTTACCGGCACAGCTAAAGTGTTTGAAGCAGAGGAATTGGCATTACAAAGCATTCTTAATGGTAATATTGTTAAAGGTGATGTGATTGTTATTCGTTATGAAGGCCCTAAAGGAGGCCCCGGCATGCGAGAAATGCTCTCTCCCACTGCTGCCGTTATGGGCAAAGGACTGGGTCAAGAAGTCGCATTAATCACCGATGGTCGGTTTTCTGGGGGAACGCATGGTTTTGTAGTCGGACATATCACTCCGGAAGCATATGTCGGTGGCGCACTGGCCATTGTTGAAAATGGTGACCAAATCACTATTGATGCTGAAAATAAAAAATTAACCCTGCATTTGGATGAGGATGTTATTGCTCAACGCTTAAAAACATGGCAGCAACCCAAAGCCAAATATACGCGTGGCGTTTTGTCTAAATATGCAAAACAGGTCAGCTCAGCATCCCTGGGTGCTGTCACTGATAATTAAAATTTTTTCCTTTGGTTCCCATGTTCCACATGGGAACCAAGCGAACTGAAATAAATACCAGCTACCTCTCTCTTATGCCAACCCCCGCCACTCACTTCGTCAACTGGTTTAGAGATTCTTCCCCCTATATCCACGCCCATCGCAACAAAACATTTGTCATTTTCTTTAATGGCGAAACCGTTATTGATGAATGCGATAAACTGATTCATGATTTTTCTCTGCTAAAAAGTTTAGGGATTCGGTTAGTTCTGGTTCATGGCATTCGCCCTCAAATTGACCTGCGCCTGAAACAACAAAATATAACGTCCGAATTCCACCAAAACCTGAGAATCACAGATCAACAAGCCTTACAATGCGTTAAAGAAGCCGCTGGCCTGGTTCGTGTAGAAATTGAAGCATTACTATCAATGGGCTTAGCCAATTCACCTATGGCAGGTGCTAAAATTAAAGTTGCTTCAGGAAACTTCGTCATCGCCAAACCCTTAGGTATTATTGACGGTATAGATTATCAACATACCGGTAAAGTCAGGCGCATTGAGCACAGTGCAATTCACCAACAACTGGAACATGACAATGTGGTATTAATTTCCCCTATTGGCTATTCACCCAGTGGCGAAATTTTTAACCTGGCTGCCGAACAAGTTGCAACAGAAGTTGCCATCGCCTTACATGCAGAAAAGCTCATTTTATTAACTGAACACGATTGTCTGTTAAATCAGCAATTAGTTCAGCAAATGACCACCGGTGAAGCAAAAATTTTTCTGCAACAAGAGCTAAGCCAAACGCAAACAAATTCCCTCAAAGCAGCTATACAGAGTTGCGAGCAAGGTGTGCAAAGAGTTCACCTGATTAATCGAAAAACAGATGGTGCCTTATTGCTGGAACTTTTTACCCGGGATGGAACAGGCACTTTAATCAGCTCAAATTCTTATGAAGAAATTCGTCCAGCCACCTTAAATGATATTGCAGGCATTCTGGAACTGATTAAACCCCTGGAACAACAAGGTATACTGCTTAAGCGCTCCACAGAAAAATTGGAAATAGACATTAATGATTATATTGTCATAGAACGCGATGGACTCATTATTGGCTGTACTGCGCTGCATTTATTAAATGACCAACAGTCGGCTGAAATAGCCTGTCTTGCGGTACACCCCGATTATCAAAAATCTAATCGCGGTAATAGATTGCTTGAGCATCTGGAAAGCAAAGCAAAACAACTAAAACTGAATTGCTTGTTTGTTTTATCCACTCAAACCATGCACTGGTTTATAGAACGAGGCTTTGAAACAACGGACATTGCCAGCTTACCTGAACAGCGCCAACAATTTTATAATTATAAAAGAAATTCTAAAGTACTTTATAAGAAGATATAGCTTAAAAATATCATTCTAATGAATCAACAGAATAGTCCATTATTCATATTACAAATTAGTGATTGTCATATTCTTGAGCAAGCAGGCATGACTCTGTCGGGTATGGATACAGAACAATCCCTGATACAAACCTTGCAATATGCCCATAAAAAACATGGCAAATCCGATGTAATTATAGTGACTGGAGATTTGGCGCAACACCCTTGCCAATCCAGTTATCAACGACTAACAAGTGCACTGGAAAAATATCAAACACAAACTATTTGTTTACCCGGCAATCATGATGATTTTGCTTTAATGCAGCAATTCATTAGTACTGATAAAATCAATTGTGCTAAACACAGTCTATTTAAACATTGGCAAATCATCTGCTTAAACAGCAAAAAAACAGGCTCTCAGGGGGGATATTTAGCCCATGACGAACTGACCTTTTTAACCGAAACATTAGCAAAAAAGCCCCATTTAAATACCTTAATCGCCATACATCATCATTGCCTACCAAGCCAAAGCCACTGGATGGATACAATGATGATAGAAAACAGTAGCGAACTATTAGACGCCCTTAAACAACACCCTCAGGTCAAAGCTGTCACATGTGGACATATTCACCAAAAGCTGGAAATTAAAACGGACGTGCAATTGTTTTTAGGCACACCGTCCAGCTGTTTTCAATTTAAACCGTTCTGTACTGAATTCACCCTAGACCACAAAACACCTGGATATAGGACAATACAACTCTACCCTGATGGCGAAATAAAAACCCGCGTCCATTACCTGCCATAGTATGGAATCAAATTCACTCCGCTCCTAAGTTCTTAAATGCCCCTTTCCATAAGCAACCCACTTATACGTTGTTAATTCCTCAGGCCCAACTGGACCACGCGCATGTAGCTTATCTGTACTGATACCGACAACTGAACCTAAACCATAATCCCCACCGCCTGACAGCCGGGTTGAAGCATTGATCAAGACAGAGGCTGAATCAATCTGCTGCTCAAACTGTTCAGCCAGATCCAGACTTTGGGTAATAATTCCATCCGTATGCCCAGAACCATAGTGATTAATATGTTCAATAGCCTCATCAATACCATTGACAATTTTTATTGAAAGAACAGGCGCCAGGTATTCAGTTGTCCAATCTTCCTCAGTTGCTTGCTTTATATCGTGCAACACACTCCGGGTCTGTTCACAGCCACGTAACTCAATATTATTTTCTTGATAGGCTGTATGTAATAGCGGCAACATTTCATGCGCACAATGTTTATCAACTAATAATGTTTCCAGCGCATTACAAACCTGAACACTTTGGCATTTAGAGTTAATAGCTAGAGACACAGCTTTTTTCTGGTCAGCGTCTTTAGCGATATAAAGATGACAAATACCATCATAATGTTTAATTACTGGAATCCGTGTCCCTTCAGCAATACGTTTGATCAAGCCCTTGCCACCCCTGGGAATAAGGACATCAATATATTGATCCATTTTAAGTAATTCACCCACAGCTTCATGCCCTGGCTTACGAATGATTTGAATCGCATGTTCAGGAAGCCCTGTATTAACAGCCGCTTCAATCATTGTATCCGCTAAAAAAGTATTGGTTTGTAGCGCCTCTGATCCACCTCGCAATATGATTGCATTACCACTTTTAATGCAAACAGCCACTGCATCCGTAGTCACATTGGGACGTGATTCATAAATAATACCCACAACGCCTAATGCAACTGATTTTTTGTAGACTTTTAACCCAGCAGGGTTAGTATGTCCTGCAAGCACACGATTTAATGGATCAGGCCTTTGTACCACATCTCTTAATCTAGAGAGCATGTATTCAAAAACTTTGTCACTAATGGTAAGTCGCTTAATCATTGCAGCGCTTTGTCCCTGTTTTTTTGCTTGTAAAACCTCTTGCTGATTAATCTGTAAAACTTGTGCTTTAACTAATTCAAGCGCATCAGCTATTGCTAACAGGGCAAGATTTCTTAATGAATCAGAACTTGAAGCTAATTGACGAGCTGCAACACGACTTTGCCTGGCAATTGAAGAAACTGGAATAAAACTCATAAGATGTGAATGAACTTTTATAAAAATGAAACTTAACAAAAAAATGGATGAACAAGGATATACAATAAAAAACTTTATTTAAGATCCTGTTCAAGATCGATACAAAATATCACTAGTACTCTATCATTGTTGTATTGACGGATATAGGGAGTTGAGAAGTGGTTAGCTGCAAGGCGCGCGAGTGCAGAACTAGCAGGCTAATTTAAGCGAGTGCAACGCCGCAGATGACTACTTATCGACTTTTTATATTCGTCAATACAATTATGATGGAGTACTAAAAATAACAATGAAAAATAACACAGGCTTGATAATATACGGTGAAGCATTATTTGACTGTTTTCCTGATGGCCAACAAGTACTGGGTGGTGCACCCTTTAATGTCGCCTGGCATCTGCAGGCACTAAATAATCAACCCTTATTTATTTCACGTGTTGGTAATGATGCATTAGGAAGAAAAATCATAAGTGCATTAAGTGACTGGGGTATAAATACCCATACCATACAAATTGACCCTAAACACCTAACAGGGCAAGTTGCAGTCAAGCTGGTAGAAAATGAACCTATTTATACCATTACCGCCAATTGCGCCTACGATTTTATTTCAACGACCGAATTAGACAGCCTGCCTGATAAAGGAATACTTTATCATGGAACATTAGGCCTACGAAACAGGGTTTCTAGAAATTGTTTGGCACATATTTCCCAAAAATCAGAGCTATCCGTTTTTCTGGATGTAAATCTTCGCAGCCCGTGGTGGGAAAAGCTCGAAGTGTTGAACTGGATGAGACGGGCAAGATGGGTAAAACTTAATGAGGATGAGTTTGAACAATTAGGCTTCGGCTCAGCAGATAATGAACAAAATATATATCAGGTTAAAAAACAATTTCAGTTAGAACAGTTTATTGTCACCCAAGCAGCACAAGGTGCAAAAATATTAGCTGCTGATAACAAAATATATCAACAAACACCAAGCAAAATAGAATCCTTTGTAGATACTGTAGGTGCTGGCGATGGCTTTAGTGCTCTATTTATCCATGCTTTGCTGGCAGGCTGGCCGACAAATGAAACATTAAATATTGCACAAACTTTTGCCTCTAAAGTAATTGGTTTACAGGGGGCAATTCCTACTAATTCTGATTTTTATAAAGAATTTATTTCACTGTAATCCTATGGATAGAGACTTGCCGGTATTTCCCTTACAAGCTTCAGATTCCTTTGTAATGTTAATTTAGCTGGCACTAAAGCATTGCCTATACAAATTGACTTGTTTAGAATTAAGCCTAATGCAAAACAGCAATGCGAACAGAGGAATATTTTATGACTATGAGTAAATCTTTAGAATTTGGAGGACATGCTCTTATCTGGTCTGGAGACTGGACTCCGCAAGGTGCTCGCCAGGCAATCAGTGGTGCAGCCCGGGCAGGCTATGATTATATAGAAATAGCACTATTAGACCCATGGAAAGTTGATGTTGCTTTAACTAAAGATCTACTCCAGGAATTTGAAATACGTGCTCAC
>CAZNGU010000123.1:0-6311 GCA_964572325.1 uncultured Methylomarinum sp. | reverse complement strand
AGGAACTTTGCGCTTATCAGCAACAACATGATATTGACCTTACTGTTATGGGTGCCTTTAGCCATACCCGCATTCATGACATGTTATTAGGTAGCTTTACTCATAAAATGCTGATCAACACGCATAAGCCCCTGCTTCTATTAAGATAACTTTGCTTAACAGGTTTCTTCTCTACAGTACACAATAATTAATGACACTCCATTTCTTATTGTGTACATGCCCGTTTTTTTTAACTCACTCCTTAACATTGATAGTGAAAGTTGACCTAATTCTTAGCCCTTTCATTTTTTCTTCATCAAAATCACCTTGTTCATTGAAAAATAACTTATTTTCCGGAATAGGGTCTTCGCTGCCAATACCATAAATCGTATCAAGCCCTGTTGGGCGCGCTATGTTCAAGGTTCGTTCTGAACCCGCTTCGGGTATTTGATAAACCACATTCGGCTGACAATAATGCTCTGGTCTGAATTCATTGGGATATAAGGATAATATTTTACCGGCGGAATCTGTTCGAACAATCCGCACATACATGGGACGATCAACAGAAAACTTAATCACAATTTCATCACCAATCTTATAATCTGTCTTATCCGCCCAAAGTTTTAGATTACCTTTATCCATTGGCTTTTGCTCTAAGTGAATATTACTCTCTATTCCTGTCACATGATAATTGTGACAAGTCTGACATTGATTCTCAGTCATTGCCTCTTCATGACAGGTTTCACAAATAGCTTTATCTGTAATAAATCCACTTTCAAATTTCAAGGGTTCCATATTTTTATAGCTGGCAAGATAATCAGCTTCTTTATTTCGAATATGGCAGGTTTCACAAACACTTTCGTCCTGATGTCTTAAGTGTCCCGCATGGCTAAAATGTATGAAATCCTTCTGCTTTGGATTCCATTTTGGTGTACCCCAATTTATCGAATAGCTGTTTTCTTCTTTGCTATCAATGCTATGGCAAGAATTACATTGTCCCGCAGTGTCTTTAGAGGTCAGCAATTCATATATTCCTTTGCGAGCAGTGTCTGCAATAGATGCTCCCTGATGATTACGCGTTACTTCTAACCATACCTGAAAAAAACCATCAGTATGACTTTTTGCTCGATACCCCAGAGTGAAATAATCCAGGGACCAACTTCCTTGTTCAGTTAAATCAGAAGCTGATTTCTTGTTTATTTCTGCACAAGCCGCTACTTGCCTGGAATGACTAAACGATTGCTTTCCTTGAAATGATTGATATAGCACTATTTCAGAGACTAACTTAGGAAACCATTGTTGCTGCGCAGAACAAAACAAAGCCCAAGGGAACTTGTTTAACATAGCATTCAACTCAGCAATTGTTAACTTACAAGCAGGCTCTTGAACCAGCGCACCCTTTTCATTGAGTTGACAATGAAATGCCTCGCTCATCTGTTTTTTCAGTGCTTCTTTTCCGTTGCTATAAATATCATAATAAAGTTCTTTAATACCCCAAGCTAAAGTTTGTGCATCATTTGCTTCGAGCTCTGTTAAATCATCACTTTCCATGGCAGCTAAAACAGTCGCTATTTTTTCACCTTCATCAGCTAACAATAGCTTCATAAATGGTGTGATTTCAGCATCTGCATCTTCGGGCCAGTTGATTCCAGTTAAATCATCTACATTTAATGCCGGTACGGTTATAACGGCAAAGGCTTCAGACTCTTCAAAAGTATTGTTATGACAGTTTTGACAACTACCTTGAAAGTCACGGACATCCATTTTAATACCGTCTTTATCACTGACATGACAGGTTAAACATGAGTTTGGCGCCTTATCTTTGCGATTTTCACCACTTTTATCAAAGAAATGTTTTTCGTAATGGACACTATGATCAAAAATAATACCTGTTCTTTTACGATAGGGATAATTCCGAAAATCAGGATGCTCTTTACCCTTGATATTGAAAGGCAATTCGTGACAACCCGCACAATTCTGGCTATTTACCGTAAGTAAACTATTATTAGTACCATGATGTTCAATATGGCAAGTCATACAGGCTATCTCCTGATAGATAGCATTTCCTTCAACTGCCATAGTCGCAAAGGCGACGGCTTTTAGCTCTGCTTCAGGTAAACCATGCGCATAATTTGCACTGTCACTAAATTGATGGCAGGTAAGACACTGCTTATTATTGTCTAATATATTGACCGAATTTAATGCCTGATGAGCCCAACCACTGAGACCTTTATTAAAAACCTCATGGCAGTCTATACAATCTGCATTTTTGGCGTGTTGATAAGTTAAATCACCCGGACTTAAAAAATGCTCTTTATTAGCACTAAAAATAAAAAAAATAAGAATACCTATAGCAACAACGCAAGCCCATTTTAACGCAAAAATACGTTTGTACCTTATGCTACGAAAAGGCTGACAATGTGTAATCGGCTGGCAACACGTACCATCAGGTAATGGCCCATCAACACAGGATCCACCCAAAGAACTAGAACGGGTACATTTCCAACTATCCCCTGCCTCATTACCTTTCGGTTTACATTGATAATCTGCACGGCATTTACCATTATTATCAGGCCCTATTTCACATGGGCAACCTTGTTTAGCTTTTCCACAAATCCATTTTTGACTAGGTCTTTCGTAGGCGCTATCTCGATGACCGAACTTTTGTAACAACTGGGGCTTAGCCATTAAATACCTCCAATAAAGGCATAAACCAAGGTTACATGCAAAAGTGAAAAAATGAGCACGGCGAAGCTCATGGGTAAATGCAAAAAAGGCCAGGCTTTTAAAAGCCCCTGCAAGGCATAATGAAAATCCAGATCATCCTTCTTCTTCATTAAAATTTGTAACTGGTCTGCAAACTCTTGCTCTTCTTTGCTCAAAAATCGGCAAAAAGTCTGATGCTTGATTAACATATGGTGCCAAGGTGTAGACAGTCCTGTTAAATGATACAGCACGTTTTTAGGGCCAAAAAAATAACTGGCTAAATGATGTTGATAATATTTAAACAACACTTCAGATTTTGTTTTTTTAGCACATTCAGTTATCAGGCTCTGTGCTTGTTGTCTAATATTTTCAGTATGTTGGGGAATGCGCTCAAAAATCACTTCCTCCCCCCGACGCGTTAAAAACTTGGGGATAACACGGGAAAGTATCAGCCCAACAATACCTGCCAGTGCAGAAATTACAAAAGCCAAAGCTAATAGAGTCTCAAAATAACCACTGGGAAGCTGATAATTAATATGTTGCAAAAACATGACACAACTTACTAAGCCCAAATAGGCATGGCATTGTAGCCAAAAAGCCACATTCCCTAAAGGCAACATGGGAAATTTCTTTCTCACATTGTAAAGTAAAAGGAAGATTATTAAGGCAAATAAAATCCAGCCAGACCAAATCTGCATTCGATAAACGGGTGTACCATAGATTTTAAGAATGACCAACAAAGTAAAAGTTAATGTAATACTCAACAAGCTGTTTTGAATTCGGCGTTTGGCTAATTGCATTATTGCTCCACCTCATCCACTAAGTTGGAAAGAGAAAAAAAGTCAATCCGTTTAAGGGCATCATGTGGACAAGCCCTCTGACATGCCGGACCATCTAATTGATCAACACATAAATCACATTTACTGGCTTTAACAACCTGTTTCAGACTGATTTCATCAATCATGAACTCTCCTTTTTCATTTCGTGCCTGCACCATTCTAATATTGTCATAAGGGCAGGAATCCGCACAGGTACTGCAGCCAATACAGGTATTGTCTGTAATAGCAATTTGACCACTAGGTTCCCGATGAATCGCCCCGGTAGGGCAACCAATCATGCAAACAGGGTCATGACAATGCATACAGGCATTTGCCACCATAAAATGATCATATCGACGACCGTGACGATTGAATCGTGGATTGTTATTATGTCCTACTGCACAAGCATTAACACAATCATCACAACGAATACAGCGATCTAGATCAATCAACATGCTGGCAGAGCCATTGATATACCGATAATCGCTCATAAAATCCAGCATCCCATCAGCTAGGCGAAGATCTTTTGCATAATTCCTTTTTTTACCATAAACATTTTCCAGCTCAGACAAATGTGTTTCTATCTCCTGGGCTGACATTTTTGGTAAAACCAGTTCCTCAATGATATGACTGGGAACGCGCAAAATATCCGTATAACCGACCGCATGCAAGCTGGCAGGTAAAGGAATATTTTCCTTATTTTTCCAATTATGGATCATGGTCCGTAATCCAAAGCGATCACCTTTGTTAAGGTATTTTACTACGCGGTGACCATGGTTATATTTATGACTGACTCTGGCAACACCGGAACGAATTAGCAATAAACCATCGGCATAATCACCTTCTGCAACGATTAATGTCTCGTTTTTTAACAAACTGGACTGTTCTTGTTCGACATCATTCTTATAGTCATCTTGCCATGCAAATTCACCATAAGACTCGAACAAGGTGTGTTCAATCACCCTGTCCTGTTCATGTTTTTCCAAACGTGAAAATATAGGTAAGGTGCGTAAGGTATCCAGACTGTTTTGTCTATACAATAAGTCGGTGCTTTTGCGAAACTCAGTATTAAACTTACGTAAAGCGTGCAAGCCTTGCCACCTTATCTCTAGTAAAGTGCAGTTAGAACAAGCAATAACATGAGCTGTTCTAGGCGTACGACTCAAAGCAGCATTTTCACCAATCATATTTCCCACTGACAGACTAATGATATGGTCTTTCATTTGCTCAAGAACCGTAGAAAAATTCTTCATAAAAACCCTGGCTCTATCCGTGTCTGTACGAATATCTACAATATCTGAGGCTTCTTTTTTTGTTGCTCTTACTTCAGGGTATGCTGGGTTTCGCCATAACTTGGCCACTTCTTTAAACCAGTTTGTGGGCTGTTGAACCGTTGCTCCAAAAATACTCCCGGGAACACTGTTCGGCAAGATCACACCCACTTCACCATCATAAATTAAGTAAGCAGAATTACCATAATCACCAGCACGTATAATGACCTCACCCTTTTGATAATCCAATAATCGAGTATGTTTATATATAATTTCCTCTAAGGAACGATTAGGAGGAAATTTAGATGGGTCAATATTCTCAAACAACTCAAGTGATAAAATTTTATCAATGTCCTGACTTGTCATATCAGGATCCCACCATTGTTCTTTTTCAATCATAATTTCATGAACTCAGAGTTGTAAGAGTATGACTATAACTCAATTATTTATTAGGATGAGGGAACTAACTTTCCGCACTATTCAATCAGGAAGCAAAGATTCAATAATAGTTAGGCAACTGAAAACAAGTAACATATTTTTCCTGGAAATTTTACCTTGAGGAATAGGCTTGGAATAAGTTCGAGAATTGGCCAAGGATTTTTGTTTGTCTTCAAAGCGTAGCAACATAGAAGACGGATAAAAAGACAAGTCAGTTATCGAACATATTTCGAGCACGTTCCTAAGCATCTAATTCCAGCTTCTCATTGGGTTTGGCTACACAGGGCAAACACAAACCTTCTTCTAAATCAGACATATATTCTGGCGTTTCGTCATATGACACTGTACCTGATTTTATTGGCGTTTGACATAGGCCACACATACCACGCTTGCAACTATAATCAATGTTAATCCCGTTATCCATTGCAAGTTCAAGCACAGATGAAGAGCCATCCCAATCTAGTGTTTTTTCACTTTTAGAAAATTTTATAGGGACTTTTGCTTCTATTACAGTATTTGTTTTTTTAGCTACCGGTGGCCCAAAAGATTCAAAGTGTATAGATGTTTTTGGAACGCCCCAAGTCTGTAGATCATTTTCCAGGCTGGACATAAATGGAGGAGGCCCACAAAAATAATACTCATAATTATTACTAGGCAAAACCTGCTTTAAAAAATCAACATTAACCCTTCCCTGATGATCAAACTTTTGTTCTTTTATGTCTTCCTCTGTAGGCTGACTATAGCAAATATAAATATGAATATTATCGAACTTTTCTTTTATTTCATTGAAATGGGTTTCCATAACATGCTCATCTCCATTCCGTATTCCCAGAAAAAACCAGGCTTCTCTTTTAGAATTCAGATCACATAAAGCGTTTAGCATGCTCAAAACGGGGGTTAATCCTACCCCACCGCCTAATAAAACAACGGGTTTATGGCTCAATAAATCAATATGGAAATTGCCAGCAGGCGCTCTGACATCAACAATATCACCTTCAGTCAGATGATCATGGAAAAAACTGGATGATTTACCGCTAGGTGCACTTGCATTATCTCGTGGAGGTAAAGCTTTTTTTATACTAACTCGATAAGAGCCTTT
>CAZNGU010000122.1:0-6334 GCA_964572325.1 uncultured Methylomarinum sp. | reverse complement strand
GGAGCCAAAAGACCCGTCAGAATTCGGGTATTATTGAATCCTCGTTCCTTAGTTCTCGGACAGCCAGCTAGATACTTAGAAAATAATTATTAAGAGGATTTGATTTTTTCCAATGATTTTTTTGGAAAGATGATAAATCTCTTGATATTAAAAGGCAGTCATTCTGAGAGTGAGACTTTAAAAGCTTTCAGATGTTGACTGCCTTTTAATTTTTACAGAAGCACTTATAATATTAGTTGCCAACTATGTAACTATTTATACAACAAAGAAGACGGAAAAAAGACAGGCGAATGGCTTATGTTATTTCGTGCACGCTGCTTAGTTAGTGCTTCTGTTAAGTTGAAGTTAACACGGTGGTAACCGAATAACCCCAGAGTTTCAGCATTAGAAATAGTATTTTATCAGCGTTTCTTGCTATCCTGAATATTCTTACATAATGAAATCCTGAGGGATATGTGGTAACATTGTGGATTCTTGAATGTCAATAAAATATTGGATTACAATGCAGTTTTATGCATTTTAATCCAATATTCTCAAAGTTTTATTTTTATATTTTAATGTTTTAGAGGTACATAATCATGGCAAATTTATTAGATCAACTCAAAGCAGTGACTGTTGCAGTATCCGATACTGGCGACATAGATGCAATTGAAAAATTCACCCCTCGTGATGCGACAACTAATCCATCGCTTATTACCATGGCAGCTCAAATGCCACAATATCAAGGAATTGTTGATGATACATTAAAAGGTGCGATTGAGTCATTAGGTGATGATGCAGCTGAATCAGACATTGTTACATTAGCATTTGATAGATTAGCCGTTTCTTTTGGTCTTAAAATTCTTGAAATTATTCCTGGTCGGGTTTCTACTGAAGTGGATGCACGTTTATCGTTTGATACAGATGCAACGATTGCTAAAGGTCGAGAAATTATTGCTCAATATGAAGCAGCAGGTATTTCGAAAGACAGAATTTTAATTAAGGTTGCAGCAACCTGGGAAGGGATTCAAGCAGCAGCAGTTCTTGAAAAAGAAGGCATTTCTTGTAACTTGACCTTATTGTTTGGTATTCATCAAGCCATTGCCTGTGCTGAAAATAATATTACGCTTATTTCTCCTTTTGTGGGGCGTATTCTTGACTGGTATAAAAAAGATACAGGTCGTGATTCTTATGAATCTTCTGAAGATCCCGGTGTGGTTTCTGTTACAGAGATTTATAACTATTACAAAAAATTTGATTATAAAACAGAAGTTATGGGTGCAAGTTTCCGTAATATCGGTGAAATTACTGAACTAGCAGGATGTGATTTATTAACTATTTCTCCTGCATTATTAGCTACATTACAGGAAACTGAAGGTGATTTGCCCCGTAAATTAGATCCTGAAAAAGCTAAGGCTATGGATATTGAAAAAGTTAACATAGATAAAGCAGTCTTTGAAAAAATGCATGCTGAAAACCGCATGGCTACAGATAAATTAGCTGAAGGTATTGCAGGATTTGAAAAAGCATTGGTAGATTTAGAAGAGTTACTTGCTTCACGTTTGTCTAAAATTACTGCAGAAGCATAATTTTATTGGGTGATATATTTTATTTATTTTATATTACCCATTTATTGTTCAAATGATTAAAATTGGATACCCAGGGTATTCAGTTGATAACACAAATAGATTTAAAATATGTCACAGAAAATATTAGATGTTGTAAAACCGGGTGTTGTAACAGGCGATGATGTTCAAAAAGTATTTGCGATTTGCAAAGAAAATGCTTTTGCACTTCCAGGTGTCAATTGTATCAACACAGATTCAATTAATGGAGCATTGGAAGCTGCTGCAAAAGTTAAATCGCCGGTAATTATTCAGTTCTCAAATGGTTGTGCTGCTTTTGTTGCCGGGAAGGGATTAAAACTTGAAGGGCAGGGCAATGCTATTTTAGGTGCAATTTCGGGTGCAAAACACGTACATACAGTTGCAGAATCTTATGGAGTGCCTGTTATTCTTCATACTGACCATTGTGCAAAAAAATTACTTCCCTGGATTGATGGTTTATTGGATGCGGGTGAGAAATTTTACGCAGAAACGGGTAAACCATTGTTTAGCTCTCATATGCTGGATTTGTCTGAAGAGAGTTTAGAAGAGAATATTGCAACGTGTGGTGAATATTTAAAGCGCATGTCAAAAATGGGTATGACACTAGAGATTGAATTAGGTGTTACTGGTGGTGAAGAAGATGGGGTTGATAATTCTGATCTAGATGCATCATTACTTTACACTCAGCCTGAAGAAGTGGCATATGCATATGAAGAGTTGAGTAAAATTAGCCCTCGTTTTACGATTGCAGCATCTTTCGGAAATGTACATGGTGTTTATAAGCCTGGTAATGTAAAACTTACACCCACTATTTTGCGTGATTCTCAAAAGCATGTAGCTAAAAAATACAATGTTGCAGATAATGAACTGACTTTTGTTTTCCATGGCGGATCAGGTTCATCTGAAGCTGAGATTAAAGAGTCAATCAGCTATGGTGTAGTAAAAATGAATATTGATACTGATACCCAATGGGCAACATGGGAAGGTGTTATGAACTATTACAAAAAGAATGAAGCTTATCTTCAAGGCCAAATTGGTAATCCAGATGGAGAAGATAGTCCTAATAAGAAGTATTATGATCCTCGTGTTTGGCAACGCGCAGGTGAGGTTGCTATGGCAACACGTTTAGAACAAGCATTTTCTGATTTGAATTCAGTAAATACTTTATAAGTAAAATTTCTATGTAATAAAAAGGCCGTTACAGAATTCTGTAACGGCCTTTTTTATGTGATTCTAAATTTTTTATATTACTATCGGGTAATCACCTTATCACCATCGCCAATCAGTACAACATCGGCATCTCTTAAAGCAAATAAACCCACAGTAACTACGCCTGGGATGTTATTTATAACGCGTTCCATTGCCATAGGGTCTCTGATATAGAGATTATGGATATCAATAATTTCACATGCATTGTCTGAGATAAAGTTTTCTCTCCATACCGCTTTACCCCCCATTTTTTCCATTTCACGCGAAACAAACTCACGTGCCATAGGAATAACTTCTATAGGTAATGGAAAGCCACCCAGAACATCAACGGTTTTAGAAGCATCAACGATACAAATAAATTGATCGCTGGCACCTGCAATAATCTTCTCACGTGTCAATGCACCGCCACCGCCTTTAATGAGTTTTTTCTTTGGGTCAACTTCGTCTGCACCATCAATATAAACTTTAACATTGTCGACTTCGTTAAGGTCAAGTACTTTAATTCCAACGCTTTCCAGGCGTCGGGTCGTATCAATTGAGCTGGAAATGGCCGCATCAATGCTTGATGCGTAATCAGCAAGCATTTCAATAAAAAAATTAACGGTAGAGCCTGTACCTACACCAATTACAGGCACGTCTTTAATATATTCAATGGCTGATCGCGCGACTTGTTTTTTTAATTCGTCTTGAGTCATAATATTTCTGCTAGGTACTTAGAATGGATGAAAATTAGTAACTACTCAGTGTATTTGAAGCTAAGGGTGTAGGGTATTGATTTTTCAGGGCGCGTGAATACATCCATGTAAGCTCTCTGAAACGTCCTGTTTCAGAAGCCTGATAAATCAATACCCTACACCCTCAGCAAAATCATGGTGAATAGTTACGAAAATTAGATATTAAATTCATAAGCTTAAATAATACCCGATATAAAATATTATTTCAGCTGATTTTAAGCTGAGATGTTCAATGATTAAATTATATAATAAGAATCAATTCCTAAATTACTTATTGCCGATGGATAATTTTTCTTACGTTCCAGACTATGAAGTTGAGTCTTTAAAAGTCCCTCCACATTCTATACAAGCAGAGCAATCGGTTTTAGGTGGCTTACTGCTTGATAATCAAACCTGGGATTCAGTCGCAGACAAAGTCTACGCGAATGATTTTTATAGAAAAGACCATCGTTTGATTTTCAACACTATTGAACAGCTGGCTGAAAAACAAGATCCTTTTGATGTTATTACCTTGTCTGAGTCATTAGAGGCTACAGATGATTTACAAGCGGTGGGAGGATTGGCCTATCTAGCTATGCTGGCGAAGGATACACCCAGTGCGGCCAATATAGTTGCTTATGCCAATATTGTTAGAGATCGTTCTATTCTGAGGCAATTAATACATGTAGGGACTGATATTTCAGATTCTGCATTTAATACAGAAGGAAGAGAAACTGCTGATTTATTAGAAAATGCAGAACGTGACGTTTTTAAAATTGCCGAGCAAAGGCAACGAGGGCAGGACGGCGGTTTTAAATCTATTAAAAATCTACTGGCTTCTGCTGTTGATAAAATAGAAACTCTATATGAGCAAGAAGGCAATATTACCGGAGCAAGCACTGGCTTTACCGACTTGGATAACTTAACATCAGGTTTGCAGCCTTCCGATTTAATTATTGTTGCTGGGCGTCCCTCAATGGGTAAAACTACTATTGCCATGAATATAGCTGAAAATATAGCTATTAAAGGTGATAAACCGGTCGCTGTATTTAGTATGGAAATGCCAGGTGATGCACTAGCTATGAGAATGATGTCTTCTCTGGGACGCATTGACCAAAATCGGGTAAGAACAGGAAAATTAGAAGATGACGAATGGCCTAGATTAACCTCGGCAATAAACTTATTGGCAGAAACCAAACTGTTTATTGATGATACGCCCGCGTTAACACCGACCGAAGTCAGAGCGCGTGCCAGGCGATTGACACGTGAACATGGACAGCTTGGTGTTATTGTACTGGATTATTTACAGTTGATGCAGTCTCCTTCCAGTGGTGACAGCCGGGTGCAACAAATTTCTGACATTTCTCGTGGCTTAAAAGCGTTAGCCAAGGAACTCAGAGTGCCCGTGGTTGCTTTATCACAATTAAATCGTAATCTTGAGCAACGACCTAACAAGCGACCCGTTATGTCAGATTTAAGAGAGTCGGGGGCGATTGAGCAGGATGCCGATTTAATTCTATTTGTTTATCGAGATGAGGTCTATAACGAAGACTCTCCGGATAAGGGCATTGCTGAAATCATTATTGGCAAGCAGCGTAATGGACCTTTAGGTATTGTTCGTTTAACCTTTTTGGGTCAGTTTACTCGGTTTGAGAATTTTGCGGGTGATCCCTATATGGATGAGGAATATTAGTGCAGGCAAGCGCTTATGCAGTGATTGATACCCATGCAATAAAACACAATTTATCCCTTGTTCGTCAATATGCTGCGCATTCAAAGATTATGGCTATTATTAAAGCCAATGCCTATGGCCATGGCTTATTTACCATAGCTGAAGCCTTACAGGAGGGTGTTGATGCATTTGGTGTTGCCCGAACGGATGAAGGAATACAATTACGACAGGCAGGGTACTCTAAAAAAATCACCATCTTAGAAGGATTTGTTGGTCAGCAGGAATTAGATACATTAATTCAGCATGATTTAGATGCCGTTGTTCACTCGGAAAACCAGATAAAACTTTTGCTACAACAAGTAGGTGAAAATAATATCTCTGTATGGCTGAAACTTGATGTGGGAATGAATAGACTGGGTTTTAAGGCCACTGAGTTTAAGACTGTTTATCAAAAACTGCAGCAATGTAGGTTTGTTAACAAACCGTTAGGATTGATGACGCATCTTTCCAATGCAGACGACCTGGATAATCAAATAACTACAAAACAAATAGCTATTTTTAAAGAAATGGTTAGTCAACTGGAAGGCGAGAAAAGTATTGCCAATTCGGCAGCTATTATTGCATGGTCTGATGCATTAAGTGATTGGGTACGCCCCGGGATTATGTTGTATGGTATCTCACCTTTATCTAAAGAAGTAAAGCTGAAGCTCAAGCCAGTAATGAGTCTATATTCCAGACTTATCGCCATTAAGAATATTCAGGTTGGTGAAGCAGTGGGGTATTCAGGAACCTGGGTGAGTAAACATAATACCAAACTTGGAGTAGTTGCTATAGGCTATGGAGATGGCTATCCTCGCCAAGCCAAAAATGGCACGCCTGTATTGGTGAATGGAGAAAGAGTGCCATTGGTTGGGCGGGTTTCTATGGATATGATTACAGTCGATTTAGGAAAACAATCCAATGCCAGGGTAGGTGACACCGTCACGTTATGGGGGAAAGGTTTAGCAGTTGAAGAAATTGCTTATTATGCAGATACCATTCCTTATACGCTCACTTGTGGCATAACGCAGCGAGTCGAAATAGAAACTTTGTATGAGAATTATGGCTAAAAAACAAGCAACAGCATTTGTCTGTACAGAATGTGGAGCTGATTC